>NZ_PQTC01000029.1:0-32940 GCF_003850715.1 Enterobacter sp. 301B | reverse complement strand
TGTTCGCCTACATCCTCCGCTCGTTCACCCTGGGGGAAGCGCGGCTGAACACAGCGTAATTGCAGCGGAAAGGCCGTCAGTTCCGCATCAGTCAGGTTCAGCTTTCTGGCTACGGCGCCCCACCCGCCCAGCCCCAGGCGGGCGCTATCCAGTTGTTCCAGAAACCAGCGTGGATCTTTTCCTTCAGAAACATGTACATTCAACAGAAGTAAGATTTCAACAGACGCCTGGCGGATCGCCGCCAGACAGTGTTCAAACTGTTCGCGGGTATGATGCGATGAGCTAATCATCATTGTGTTCCTTGAGAGACAATGAGTACCGCCAAAGCGGCATTAAAAGTCGTTTTTCTTTTTATTTATAGGAGGTTAAACATACCTGACTTTCTGTTGAAATAAAGTGACAACCCTATAATCATTTGCAATGTCTCCGGAGGATCGTCATGCCCGCCTTAACCACCGCGCGTCTCACCTGCTTGCCGCTGCAAGAGCAAGACTGGCCCTTTTTTCTGTCGCTACAGCAAAATCCTGACGTGATGCGTTTTGTCGCCCATGAGCGTAGCGAGGCTGACATTCGGGAGGCCTTTGTGTCTCGTCTGTTGCCGTGGGCACCGGGCAGCTCGCACTGGCTCTGCCTTGTGGTGCGTGAGACGGCCAGCCAGACGCCGCTGGGCGTAACCGGCTATGTGCACCGGGAAGCAGATTGTGCCGAAGTCGGTTTTCTCTTTGCGCCCTCTGCGCAGGGGAAAGGTTACGGCTTTGAATCTCTGCGGGCGGTGTGTGATTTCGCGCTGACCCAGGGCAATATCCGTCGGCTCACCGCGACCGTGACGGCGGGAAATATCGCCTCAAGGCGACTGCTGGAAAAAACAGGTTTTCAGCTGGAAGGTGAGTTGCGCGAGAGTTATTTCCTTTCAGGGCAATGGCATAACGACTGGCTATTCGGTTTACTGAAAAAGGAATATCCGTTCAGTAAAACCTGATCAACGGCCATTTGGCGGATATTCCCCGGGCTGTTTTCCCTTTATAGTTCCGCCATAAAGAGGAAACGCTTATGACGGGTTATGCAATGCAGATATCTTCTGCTGCAATCGCATTAATTAAAAAACAGCAGGGTCTTTCCCTGGAGAAATACCGTGACGAAAAGGGAATATGGGTTATAGGTTACGGTCACGTGATTCGCCAGTGGGAAAAATTTAACGGCCTCATCACGCCGACTGAGGCGGAGAATTTGCTTTTCAATGATATTCATTTATGTGAGTCGCTGCTGCGGGAAATGAACAAACGCCCATTAACCCAACAGCAGCATGATGCACTGGTATTAACGCTCTTCAGTTTTGGGGAAGATTCCCCTCTGCCAGAGAAGATCCTTCAGGCCGTCGCCCGGGTATAGTACATCGCGGCCTGCGTCCGGTTTTTGACATCAAGACGACGGAAAAGCGTCTCAAGATGGGCTTTTACCGTTGCCGCACTGATATTGAGATTACGACCTATCTCTTTATTTGACTCTCCGGCCGCCAGTAATTTCAATACCTCACGCTGGCGCTCACTTAACAATGACAGCTCATCATGAGAGGAGTGCTGGTTCATCCACTCGCCGGGAAAACAGACCATCCCTCGCGATACAGAATCCAGCACGGCGGAAAAGCGTTCGGGATTCGCATTACGAGGGATTATTGCTACCACGTTGCGCTGTAGCATTTGCTCAACCCAGCGAGGCTCTTTTTTCGTTAACACCAGCACCACGCGCGCTGTTGGAAAACGATTCATAATCTCTTCCGGTAAAGCCACACCGTTATCATGAATTAAATACCCATCTATCATGACGATAGCGGAAGGCGACGCGGATAAGTGTGCCCATAATTCATCAGTCTGACGAGTTCCTGTCAAATCTATTTCCGGAATTAATTTCTGCAAACTGCACTTCGCTCCATGAATAAATAATGACTGCCTGTCAAACATGATTACTCGCATCGTATTACTCCTCTGAGAATAGCGAAGGGGGATTCTACAGAGGCATTTTTTAAGAAAAAACTCAATGAATGGAGAGGTTACAATTCACCCAGCTCTCTTTATATCTTTCATCATTTAGACACACCTGCTATAAGGATTTCCTTAAGAGGGTTCCCTCCCCCTTAAGTCTGAACATTACAGGAACATACCGCCTGAAACTTCAATACGTTGCGCATTCATCCAGCCCAGTTTGTCACTGAGCAACGCCGCAATGGCGTCACCGATATCATCGGGCAGGCCCACCCGTCCCAGCGCCGTCTGCGAGGCCAGCAGCTGGTTAAGCTCCGCATTATCCCTTACGCGTCCGCCTCCAAAGTCGGTTTCAATCGCGCCAGGCGCGATGATATTGACGGAAATTCCGCGCACGCCAAGCTCTTTTGCCTGATAGCGGGTCAGCACTTCCATCGCCCCTTTCATTGCCGCGTAAGCCCCTGAACCTGGCTGAGTAAAACGGGCCAGTCCGCTTGAGACGTTCAGGATCCGTCCTCCGTCTTTTATGAGCGGCAGCAGCTGTTGTGTGAGGAAAAACGGACCTTTGAAGTGAATATTCACCGCATCATCAAACTGCGCTTCTGTCGTCTCGGTATAGGGTGCGTATAACCCTGTACCTGCGTTGTTCACTAAATAGTCAAAGGTGTCACGTTGCCAGACGTGTGCAAGGGTTTCCTTCACCTGTTGAGCGAAGCGCGCAAAACTTGCCGTATCGCCGACGTTAAGCTGCAATGCTGCCGCTTTTCTACCTTTTCCCTCAATTTCGCGTACAACTTCCTGCGCCTCCTGCTGACTGCTGTTCCAGGTCAGGATGATATCTGTCCCTTCCGCAGCAAGCTTCAAAACCGCATTTTTACCCAGGCCGCGGCTACCGCCCGTCACTAATGCAATACGTTCACGCATAATTCACCTCGTTTCGACTGCGATGAAGATTGAGAATGAGCTTATTAGATGGTAGAAAATCAATAAATAGTGCCGCCAACGCTTCACTGTTTCATTTCAAACAACAATGACCCATATCTATGGATAAAATATACGCAATGCAGCTTTTCCTTCGCGTCGCGGAACTGGAGAGTTTTACCCGCGCGGCGGAGACGTTAAGCCTGCCGAAGGGGAGTGTCTCGCGGCAGATCCAGGCGCTGGAGAACGCGCTTGGCACTCAACTGCTGCACCGCACTACCCGCCGCGTCAGCCTGACGCAGGACGGCATGGTTTATTACGAACGCGCAAAAGATCTGCTGATGAATCTGGACGAACTGGACGGCATGTTTCTGCACGACCCTTCCACCATCAGCGGTCGGCTACGTGTGGATATGCCCGTTGCCATTGCACGAAATGTCGTCATTCCGAAACTGCCTGCATTTTTACAACAGTTTCCCGGCATTGAGCTTGAGCTGAGCAGCAGCGATCGTCTGGTCGATGTCATCCGCGAAGGATTTGACTGCGTGGTTCGCGTGGGAAACTTGAAGGACTCCGGGCTTATCGCCCGCCCGCTTGGGAAGCTTTCAGTGATTAACTGCGCCAGCCCGGATTATCTCACGCGATTCGGCTACCCTGAGACGCTGGATGATTTGGGCTCACACGCCCTCATTCATTACTCCGCCACGCTGGGCACCCGTCCTCTGGGTTTTGAGTATTTCAACGGCAGCGCGACCCAGTGGATAAAAACGGGAGGCGTTTTGACGGTTAACAGCACGGAAACCTACCAGGCCGCCTGTATCGCCGGGCTTGGCATTATTCAGGTCCCGCGCGTCGGGGTGCGTGATGCCCTGCGCACGAAAAAACTCGTTGAGATCCTGCCGCAAAATCGGGCTGAACCAATGCCCGTCTCCCTCATTTATCCCCACCGCCGTAACCTCTCCCGTCGGGTGCATGTGTTTATGGAGTGGCTTACCGAACTCACAAAAAGTTACGTGGACTAGTCGCAAGCTATAATTCAGTAACATCCAGCTCAACGAAAAGGAAAATGCGCGTGACGCCGGAAAATAACCCGCAACGACCGACTCAACATTTAGATTATGAACCCATCAAAAAGATGGATAACGAGCCTGAAGCGCCGAAGGAGCCTGGAACGACCAGCAAAGCGCTGGGCACCGTGACCGGCATAGCCGAAAAAATTCAGCAGATACCCGCGATTGCTCACCTGATCCGCGCCGCTGAGCGCTTTAACGACCGCATGGGAAATCAGTTTGGCGCGGCGATCACCTACTTCTCTTTCCTGTCGATGATCCCCATCCTGATGGTGTCGTTTGCTGCCGCCGGTTTTGTTCTGGCGTCTCACCCGACGCTGTTGCAGGACATCTTCAATAAGATCCTGACCAACGTCAGCGACCAGACGCTCGCCACGACGCTCAAAAGCACCATCAACACCGCCGTGCAGCAGCGTACCACCGTGGGTATCGTCGGGTTGCTGATTGCGCTCTATTCCGGGGTTAACTGGATGGGCAACCTGCGTGAAGCCATTCGCGCCCAGTCGCGTGACGTCTGGGAGCGTACGCCGCAGGATCAGGAGAAGATATGGGTGAAGTATTTGCGCGACTTTATCTCGCTGATTGGTCTGCTGGTGGCGCTGGTCATCACGCTCTCTATCACCTCGGTCGCCGGTTCTGCGCAGCAGATGATTATCTCCGCGCTGTATCTGGACTACATTGAATGGCTGAAACCGGCCTGGCGCGGTATAGGGCTTGCTATCTCCATCTTTGCTAACTACCTGCTGTTCTTCTGGATCTTCTGGCGTTTGCCCCGCCATCGGCCGCGCAAGAAGGCGCTGATCCGTGGGACGTTGATTGCCGCCATTGGCTTTGAGGTGATCAAAATTGTGATGACCTATACGCTGCCATCGCTGGTGAAGTCCCCCTCCGGCGCGGCCTTTGGTTCGGTGCTGGGGCTGATGGCCTTCTTCTATTTCTTCGCACGCCTGACGCTGTTCTGTGCAGCGTGGATCGCCACCGCAGAGTATAAAGACGACCCGCGCATGCCGGGAAAAACCCACCACTGATGTCCTGTCGGGCTGATATTTCAGCCCGATTCATCATTTCAGCATATAAATCCAGACCGTAACTTTTATTTAACTCAAAACCAGTTTTAATGACTGATATTTAAAATGTGTGAAGCATTTCATGGAAGTGTTTTCGCTGGCCTGAAAATTATCCGCTTTTTGTTGCTTTTATGACCATGTCACGCCTTTGTTACAGATTGAAATGTCGCTTTTGCTGTGCCTAATATGGCCCTTCGTTCGTCCAAAAATAAGAAAATATTATGCAAGCAACAGCCACCACACTTAACGAAGGGGCGGAACACGTTCCGGTCAACTCCCGCAATAAAGTCGTCGTCGCATCGCTGATTGGCACCGCCATTGAGTTCTTCGACTTTTATATTTACGCCACCGCTGCGGTCATTGTCTTTCCGCATATTTTCTTCCCGCAGGGCGACCCGACGGCAGCCACGCTACAGTCTTTAGCTACCTTTGCTATCGCCTTCGTTGCGCGTCCTATAGGTTCAGCGGTCTTTGGCCACTTTGGCGATCGCGTCGGTCGTAAAGTGACGCTGGTTGCCTCGCTGCTGACGATGGGGATCTCCACCGTCGCCATCGGCCTGCTGCCGACCTATGAAACTATCGGCATTCTGGCGCCTGTGCTGCTGGCGCTGGCGCGCTTTGGTCAGGGCCTGGGGCTGGGCGGGGAATGGGGCGGCGCGGCGCTGCTGGCGACCGAGAACGCCCCGGCGCGTAAGCGTGCCCTGTATGGCTCTTTCCCACAGCTCGGCGCGCCGATTGGCTTCTTCTTCGCGAACGGCACCTTCCTGCTCCTCTCCTGGCTGCTGACCGATGAACAGTTCATGAGCTGGGGCTGGCGTATTCCGTTCGTCTTCTCTGCCGTGCTGGTGCTGATTGGCCTGTACGTGCGCGTGTCGCTGCACGAGACGCCGGTCTTCGCTAAAGTCGCCGCGGCGAAAAAGCAGGTTAAAGTTCCGCTGGGGACGCTGCTGACCAAACACCTCCGCGTGACCGTGCTGGGTACGTTCATCATGCTGGCGACCTACACGCTGTTCTATATCATGACCGTGTACTCCATGACCTACAGTACCGCCGCCGTACCGGTCGGACTGGGCCTGCCGCGTAACGAAGTGCTGTGGATGCTGATGATGGCGGTTATTGGATTTGGCGTGATGGTGCCCATCGCGGGCCTGCTGGCGGATAAATTTGGCCGTCGTTCAAGCATGATCGTCATCACCTCGCTGATCATCCTGTTCGCACTGTTTGTCTTCCCGCCGCTGCTGGGTTCAGGTAGCCCTGCGCTGGTGATGGCGTATCTGCTGATTGGTCTGAGCCTGATGGGGCTGACCTTTGGCCCAATGGGCGCGCTGCTGCCGGAGCTGTTCCCGACTGAAGTGCGTTATACCGGCGCGTCGTTCTCCTATAACGTTTCGTCTATTCTGGGCGCCTCGGTGGCCCCGTATATCGCCACGTGGCTTCAGGCGAACTATGGTCTGTTCTATGTGGGTGTCTATCTGGCTGCCATGGCAGCGTTGACGCTGATTGCGCTGCTGCTGACGCACGAAACTAAGCATCAGACTCTGTAAGCGAATGCCGGGTGGCGGCTACGCCTTACCCGGCCTACGATTCACATGTAGGCCGGGTAAGCGCAGCGTCACCCGGCAAGAACAGGCCACACCTTACTTCTTCATCTGCGACAAAATCGTCCGACACTGATTCGCTTCGCCTTCTGACGGCGAAATCAACGCCAGCAGCGCCGCCGCAGGGGTGACCAGCGTGGCGAGGGCGGCGGCAACCGCACCGCGCGCAATCAGCGGCCCGGCCTTCACGCCCGCCTGCGGATCTTTGAAGGTCCCGCGAACGTAGAGCGGCGAGCGCAGGGTGATGATGCGAATGCCTTTACTTTCCGGATCGATGGTTAAATCCAGCTGCTCGGACGCCATGCTGGCGGTACCGGTGATGTTGATAACCGCGTTTTCCGTGTCGAATGCGAAAATCTGCGGACGCGCCACACCGTTGACCAGGTCCACGTTTGCCGCCGCGCAGTTTACGCGCACTTCATCGTCTCCGAAGATTTGTCCGACAATGAAGTTACCGACGTTCAGCCCCAGGATCTCCATCAGGTTACGGCTCACCAGCCCGTCGTTCATCAGCAGCTTCAGGTTGCCG
The DNA here is from genome assembly GCF_003850715.1 of Enterobacter sp. 301B. Lineage (NCBI taxonomy): Bacteria > Pseudomonadati > Pseudomonadota > Gammaproteobacteria > Enterobacterales > Enterobacteriaceae > Enterobacter > Enterobacter sp. 301B. The sequence continues at coordinate 25,776 of NZ_PQTC01000029.1, read as the reverse complement.
TTTCCGCTGCCTAACAGCGCGGCCACAGAGTTACCCGTGCCGCGAATATCCGCATCGCCGTTCATCTCACCGAGGGTTTTCTGCATCAACTCCACGTCCGGCATCAGCTCTTTCAGCTTCAGACGACGCGCCTGGATCTCCGCCCTTCCCTGCATCGGCTTTTTATCCCCCTCCAGGTGGATATTCGAGGAAATGGTTCCCCCGGCCATGCCAAACTTCAGCGGTTGCAGGCGCAGATCGGCGTTTTTCAGGATGATATGGGTCGAGAGGTTGCTCAACGGCAGCGTGCTGCCATGCTCAATTTTACGTCCTTTGAAGCGCACGTCCGCATCCATTACGTCCCACTTGTCGTTTTCGAAGCGGTCATAGGGCAGCACTTTACCCGCAGGCTGAGCGTCCTTTTTGACCTCTTTTGACTTCGTGCCTTTACCCGAATCTACGCCAATCAGTGGACCAAGATCGGCCAGACGCAGCTGGCGGGATTCAACGTCCCCCTCCAGTTTCGGGCGCGGTTTTCCGGTGGTGTAGGTCAGCGTGCCGTGTATATCGCTATCGCCGATGCGGCCGTTGAACCCCCGGTAGTCAAAGACGGACGATTTTTCAGCGTCGATTTTTGCGACCAGCCGCCCGTCCGTTTCAAACGGCGGGGTATCCGGCAGCAGCACGCCGGTGAGATCGTACAGTTCACCCAGCGAATCCCCGGCAAACTTAAGCTGGAGGTCGACGCCGCCCATGTTCATCGGGTCGTTAACCGTGCCCACGAACGCCACGCGGGTATTGCCCGAGCGGAAGTCCGCCTGCACCGGGAACGGCGTGCCCTCACTCCTGAGCGCCAGCATGCCGCCGATTTTGCCTTTACCGGTCAGCGGCTGGCCGTTGTAGCGCCCTTTCGCTGTCAGGCCGAAGACGTAATCGCCGGCTTTGCTGTCATCGCCTTTGGCTTTGCTGCCCGTCACTTCGCTAAACGGCAGCGGCTTGCCCAGCGGATCGACGAGGATCTCCACGTCAGCCTTACTCACTTTATCGTCAATGGCGATCCGCCCCCGATCGAACAGAATATTGTCGAGGCGGAAGGACCACGAAGAGGGCTGCGCATTCGGATCTTTATCGCCGCTGCTGGCGAGATCGAACGTCCAGTTATTGGTTTTCTCCGACAGGCGAATCAGCCGCGCGTCGGGCTGCTGAAGTTTGCTCCACGGCAGATACACCGTTTTGGTTAACAGGGCTAACGGCGCCAGCGTGGCTTCCACGCGCGGCAGGTGGATCATGGTCACTTCGGGGATGTCCGGCGGGTTGCCAAGAATGATGTCGTCAGCGTGAACGTGCGGCCAGGGCACCCAGCTTCGCCAGCCGGTTTCCTCTTTCTGACGCTCCCACACGACCCCCAAATCGCCACGTATTGCGAAGGGGCGGTTTAGCTCGGTCGAGACTTTCTGGTTGATGGTCGGTTTGAGGCGGTTCCAGTCAAACGTGGCGATAATGATGATTAAGACCACGATCAGCAACAAGAAAATCCCTGCTGTCCAGGAAATCACCCTGGTTGTTTTTGTCATTGTTGTCCCCTTTCCTGATGAACTTGCCTTTAAAACTATAGTTCAGACAAAGGGAAGCGGGCAGATCAGAGGGTGGTTATCACCTTTTCCAGGGTATCCATGGGGACAGGACGAGAGAGGAAATAACCCTGTGCCGCCGCTGCCGGAGAATTTTGCACGTCGCGCCACTCTTCCAGCGTCTCTACGCCTTCCACAATGACGCCCTGGCAATAGCGGTTCATCAGTTGCAGGAGCATCGTAAACAGGTTCCGTCCTTCCGGTGTCTGGCGCAGCATGATAAACAGATCGCGGGCCACTTTGATGTAGTCATAACGCACTTCGCTCAGGGCGGAGAAGTTGGCCATACCGGTACCGAAATCATCCAGCCACAGCGGGCCAAACTCACACATCGAGGCAAATGAGGAGTCCTGCGGCAGCTGAACATGTTCCACCAGCTCGAAGCGCATCCACGGCAAGGTGGCAATCAGCGCCTGCAGCGTCGCATTCTGACGTAACGCCATCAGGGTTGGGCCATCCACGTTCACCGAAGCCAGAATACCGTGCTGCTCGAAGAACGCCTGCTTCGTCGCCAGCATTCTCAACTGCTCTTCCAGCACGTCGATGCGCTGACGCACGGCAACCTCCGCAAAATAGCGGTCCGGCGCGATACGCTGCGAAGGGTTCGATGGATGAGTGACGACCGTTAACACCTCAATTGCCATTAACCGACCGTCAGTACGGTAGATAGGCTGATAGGTGTACGCTCGCTCACATTGCAGCCAGTAGCGATGCTCCTGCAAGTTCTCAATACTTGCCTCAGGCGTAGTGCTCAGCCGCTGGATAACCTGCTCTGACTTCATTTCGGATGTCCTGTTGTATGGGATAGCCTTTCTGGACTCGTCACTGAGTTATCGGCCCGCCAGGTGAGAACTTTATGTTCAATTCAGCGGGAAAATGAAATTAAGATGACAGAAATATGCCGGAACACGCGCTGGCTCAAAAAAAATAATGGAACGTCGTTTTAATATGGTTGACCGTAAAAAACACACAGCGCACACTACCCTTAATTACTCTGTTCAGGTTCACGACTATGTCTAAGAAAATTGCCGTGATTGGCGAATGCATGATTGAGCTGTCCCAGAAAGGCGCGGAAGTCAGCCGCGGTTTTGGCGGCGATACATTGAACACCTCCGTTTACATTGCCCGTCAGGTCGCCCCCGACGCGCTGAGCGTGAGCTACGTTACCGCGCTGGGAACGGACAGCTTCAGCCAGCAGATGCTGGAGGCCTGGCAGGGTGAAAACGTTGAAACTTCGCTGATCCAGCGAATGGAAAACCGTCTGCCGGGTTTGTACTACATCGAAACCGACAGTACCGGCGAGCGCACCTTCTATTACTGGCGTAATGAAGCGGCTGCCAAATTCTGGCTGGAAAGCGATGCCGCCGCTGCGATTTGCGAAGAGCTGGCCACCTTCGATTACCTCTACCTGAGCGGGATCAGCCTGGCGATCCTGAGCCAGCAGAGCCGTGAAAAGCTGCTGTCACTGCTGCGCGAATGCCGTGCCAACGGCGGTAAGGTGATTTTCGATAACAACTACCGTCCGCGCCTCTGGGCCAGCCGTGAAGAGACGCAGCAGGTGTATCAGCAGATGCTGGAATGCACCGATATCGCCTTCCTGACGCTGGACGATGAAGATGCCCTGTGGGGTGAAAAGCCGGTTGATGAGGTCATCGCCCGGACGCAGGCCGCTGGGGTCAGCGAAGTGGTGATTAAGCGCGGGGCGGAGTCTTGCCTGGTGGCGGTGGCGGGTGAAGCCGTGACAGAGGTGCCGGCGGTGAAGCTGGCGAAAGAGAAAGTGATCGATACCACTGCGGCGGGCGATTCTTTCAGCGCGGGGTATCTGGCGGTACGTTTGACGGGAGGTACGCCAGAAGCGGCAGCGCAGCGCGGACACTTGACGGCCAGCACGGTGATTCAGTATCGCGGAGCGATTATTCCGCGCGAGGCGATGCCTGCTTAAGGAATGGGCGGGCTGATGCCCTCACCCTAACCCTCTCCCACAGGGCTGAGGGTTCCCCACAAATTAATGCGAGCACTGAGCAATCCCCTCGCCCCTCCGGGGAGAGGGTGAGGGTGAGGGGAACATACGGCGGTGGTGGTCATTCCGTTCACTTTATGTTCCTTGCTACTCTGTAACGACATGACCGGTGAACGTGCCAGGGTGGCTCAGTCGCCACCACCCTGGCGACCCGGGCTCCCGGCGGTAAATCGCCGCTTCGCGGTGACCTCGGCTTATTCCTTCCGGCTTATCGGGTACGGGCGGAGGCAACGTCCCTGTAAAGCCGCCCTCTCGGCGCATCCCTGCGCCTCGCCCCGGCCGGAAGGCAAACGCCTCAGCGATTTACAGCCGGACCAGGGCATCGCTGACAGCCCTCAGTCATTTAGAAAGCAACTTTATTGCTTCTGCATAAAATCCCTCAGCCCACAGGGAGAGGGAACGCAGGGCCTTACTGGCCCTGCGGAATATCGCTCGCATCCTGGTGCAAATCATCGGCCGCCGCCTGTACTGGCTGCGACGGCGTCGCCATGATGGCGTTCCAGGTGGCCTTTAACTCTTTCATGTCATATTCCGGCTCACCTTTCGGCTGCAACAGAATCAACGCCATATCCTGAGACAGCTGCTGCCGCAGATCCTGATTCAGCATCTCCACGGTCAGACCGTTCAGGAAATCCTGACGCAATTTCTGATACTGCTCCGGCGCGATGTCTACGACCTGATTCTGTAAGGAGCGAATGCGCTGGCTGATTAAGATATCGGTATCGGCGCGGGCATAGGTGGCAAACAGTTTCTGCAATTCGAGGGATTTCTGCGCCACCAGCGCGTTAAATTCCTCTTCAGACAGGCCCTCTTTACGCACTTTAGCCAGCTCTTTCGCCACCACGCCGAGATTGGCATTCAGCTTATCACCCGGCGATTCGACGTTAATGGCGCACTGGGCGCGCTGGAACAGCACGCGGCAGTCAAAGCCCAGACCAATGTCTTTCACGTTGTTCTTGCTGAGCGTCTGCTGAACATGCCAGAACAGCGCTTCACGCGCCAGGTCCGCACGCCAGTAACGCAACAGCGCCGAGGACTCGCGGATCGGCTGCCAGGCGGTATCCCACATCATCGAAAGACGATCCTGACGCACGGTATCCGTCATGATACTGACCGTCTCAGGACGCAGCGGGGACAAAGTAGGAACAGGGGCGGGCGTTTCACGCTTCCCTTTTAGATCGCCAAAGGCTTTGTTGATCTGCTCTATCACCGCACGGCTGTCCACGTTGCCCACTACAATGAGGGTCATGGCATCCGGGGTGTACCACTGCTGGTAGAAAGATTTCACCTGCTCTGGATCCACCGGCTGTTTCAGCGGTTCTGCCGGGTCGTGGCCAAGCAGCGTGGACCCTTTCAGGCGGTAGCGCCACCAGCCTTCTTTGGTATCCGTCGGCCAGGTCGCCACCATGTCGCTGTTGCTCAACGCATAGTTTACGGTCTCAGGCGTAATCGCCAGTTTGCCGGTCGCATCAGAAAGATAGGTAAGCGCTTCTTTAAGCAGATCGTTACGGTTGTTGGGCAGGCTCAGATTAAACATGGTGTAGTCATAGGAGACCACAGCCGGGGGCAGCGGGCGTTTAGGATCGATGGCCTGTTGCCATAAAGAACGCACCTGAACCGCCTGCAAACTGCCGCTCTGGGTGAGCGCCAGTCGAGGAATAAAATGGCTTAAGCCGGTCTGCTGGGTGCTTTCAGTGAGGGAGCCGGTATTCACAGCCAGACGAATTTCAATGCGATCGCTCGGACGTTGCGGAGTGGATAACACCTGCCACTGGAATCCGTTCGCCAGTGTTCCCTGTTGCCAGGCCGGGTCTGGCTGGAGCGCATCTGCCTGCACATAACTGGCTGCTGCCATCATCAGCAAACCGCCGGTTAAGAGTCGAATTTTTGTGCCCTGCATGTGAACCCCTGATCAACATTCCTGGTTAAAGAGAGTGTCTCGCGACGTGAGCACTCAAAGATGACGATGAAAACCTTCCGATTAGACAGCGTGTTCGGCTAAACGTCACGGGCGGAAGCGAAATATACCCAAAAAAATTTTGTCGAAATATGACAGGTTTGAGCGGTTATTATGCGCAGGTGCCCGCATCCCCACAAGGGAATACGGGCATTTATGAGGGATTAAGAGGATAAACCGGGGGTTTTGTCCTCAGATGTGCGATTATTCAGCGTATCGTTAAGTTTCTTGTGATCCAGCTCTTTTACCCACTTCGCCACCACAACCGTCGCCACACCATTACCAATCAGGTTGGTTAACGCGCGGGCTTCAGACATAAAGCGGTCGATACCGAGGATCAGGGCCAAACCCGCCACCGGCAGATGTCCAACCGCTGAGATAGTGGCCGCCAGCACGATAAATCCGCTACCCGTTACGCCCGCCGCCCCTTTCGAGGAGAGCAGGAGGACGACCAGCAGCGTAATCTGATGGAAGATATCCATGTGGCTGTTGGTGGCCTGAGCAATAAAGACCGCCGCCATCGTCAGGTAAATCGAGGTGCCGTCCAGGTTAAAGGAGTAGCCCGTAGGAATAACCAGCCCCACCACTGACTTACGGCAGCCCAGCTTTTCCATTTTATCGAGCATACGCGGCAGCGCGGACTCAGAAGAGGATGTGCCGAGGACAATCAGCAGCTCTTCACGAATGTAACGGATAAATTTGAAGATGCTGAAGCCGGTCGCACGAGCGATGGAGCCGAGCACCACCACCACAAACAGAATACAGGTGATGTAGAAGCAGATAATCAGCTGGCCAAGCTGTACCAGCGTGCCGACGCCGTATTTCCCGATGGTGAAGGCCATCGCGCCAAAGGCACCAATCGGGGCCAGACGCATAATCATGTTGATGATGCCGAAGATTACCTGCGAGAAGCTTTCAATGACGTTAAAAATCAGCTGGCCTTTGCTGCCAAGACGGTGCAGGGCAAAGCCAAACAGCACGGCAAACAGCAGTACCTGGAGGATATTTCCGCTGGCGAACGCGCCAATCACGCTGCTCGGGATCACGTCCAGCAGGAAGGCAACAATCCCCTGATCTTTCGCCTGTTCAGCGTAAACCGCCACCGCTTTCGCATCCAGCGTGGCCGGGTCAACGTTCATGCCCGCGCCAGGCTGTACCACGTTGACAATAATCAGGCCGATAATCAGCGCGATCGTACTGACAATCTCGAAGTACAGCAGGGCAACCGCCCCCGTACGCCCGACCGCCTTCATGCTTTCCATGCCGGCGATACCGGTCACCACGGTACAGAAGATGACCGGCGCGATGATCATTTTGATGAGCTTAACGAACGCGTCGCCAAGCGGTTTCATTTGCGCGCCCAGCTCCGGGTAGTAGTGACCGAGCAGAATACCGATGGCGATGGCTGTCAGGACCTGGAAGTAAAGACTTTTGAAGAGTGAGGTTTTCATAGGGTGTCCCTGGAAAGAATAACTACAGGCTTTGTAAGGTTATGGTTAACCTGCGGCTTTAAAATAACACCCACATAACAGGACAGAAATAAACGGGGTTCAAATTTGAAACACAAATGTTAAGAACTTTGAGCTGGCTCGCACAAGCCAGCAACAAAATTACACTTTTGCGTTATTGCCATCGTCGGCGAGATAGCGTCGCTCAAAGGTATCCGTCGGCACGGCGCGGCCAAACAGGAAGCCCTGACCGCTCTCCACACCCGCCGCAGCCAGCCACTCGCGCTGGGCTTCGGCCTCAATACCTTCGGCAGTCACGTGCAGGTTCAGGCTGTGCGCCATCTGGATAATGGCCTGCACCAGGCTGCAATCCTCCGGCAGCCCTTTCACAAAGGTTTTGTCGATTTTCAGGACGTCCACCGGCAGGGTTTTCATGTGCTGGAGCTGACGCAGGCCGGAATACCCCATACCAAAATCGTCAAGCGCAATGCGGATCCCGGCATTACGCAGCGGTTTCAGAATGGCGACAGCGTCGTCAGGATTGTCAATACAATGGCTCTCGGTGACTTCCAGGATCAACGTGTGGGGCTGGATGCGGTAGCGATGGATCAACTCGAGCATATCCGGCACCATAGTCGGGTGCATCAGCTGTAGCGCAGAAAGATTCACCGACAGCGGCAGCGTGATGCCCCGTTGTTGCCAGGCCGCAAGCTGGCGGCACGACTCTTCCAGCACCCAGTATCCGACGGTGACCATCAGGCCGCAGGACTCGATACGTTCGATCATCCCCTCAGGCAGCTCCCACGTGCCGTCCGGCTGCTGCATGCGCAGCAACGCTTCGGCGCTGGTCACTTCATCCGTGCGCAAATCCACCTGCGGCTGTAGCCAGAGCGCAAACTGGCGATTGTCCATCGCCGTCAGAATGTCGCTCTCTTCCGTCAGGCGCTGCTGGGCTTTTTCCATTTGCTCCGGATCAAAGAACTGGATCTGGTTTTTGCCTTTTCGGCGCGCGGTAAACGCTGCTGAGAAAGCCCGACGGTATAACTGCTCGGCGGTCAGACCACCGTAGTACATTGCGATACCAATGCTGGCACTTGGGCGAAGCTGGATACCCTGAATGGGTAGCCGCTCATTTATGACAGTGAGTACTTGCTGACCTAACGTAATAGCGTGCCACGGCTCTTTTACACCGTGCGCAATCACCACCAGGTCATAGCCGCTGACCTGGGTAAGTACCATGCGCGGCGCCAGCACAGATTTGATTTTTTCCACCAGCGTCAGTAATAGCATCTCGCGCTGGCTCTCTTTCAGCACGCCCGTCGTGTCCTGCAAGGTCTCGCAGGCAATCACCATCAGCGCGGTGGTCTGCTGGCGAGCGACGGTCTGCTCCAGCAGGGCCATTAAAAACGCTTTGTTTGGCAGGTCGGAAACCGGGAAACGGGTGGCGTTATTACTGACCTCTTCCTGCTGACGCAGGACACGCTGCTGGTTGATATTGTAACTGCGGACCAGCATGCCGATTTCATCGTCGTGATGCAGACGCGGCAAGGGAAGCTGATGCCCCATATGCTCCTGCGGAGAGATGTCATTCAGCTCCCGGGCTATGCGGCGCAACGGATGCACAATTAACCGGTTGATGCACCACGTCAGCGCCACGCTCAACATTAAGGTTAAAAGTAAGTAAGTAGTCACTAACGTAGCAACCCAACTCATGACGAATTTATACATGCGGTACGAGTCCGCCTGTAGTACCAGATAGGCCAGCGGCTGCGGGTTAGCCGGTCTTTCCAGGGAATAGAGAGGCAGGGAAATCTGCACCGGCAGTTCAAACAGGCGCATCACCATCATCGGGACGGGACGCTCCGGGATAAAGCTCATCCGCAGCGCCTGGAACTGGTTCGGCAGCACGACGTCGGCGCGGCTCACGATACCGGCGGGCTGAATGCGCTTCAGGATGGATTCCGCCTCGGGGATATCCCCTTTCAGGATCGAGGCCGACAGGGGTTCCCGCACCGAGCGGGCAATACTTTCCAGTTGCGAAGCCGTGTTATAGCGATTCTGCTGTACGGAATGAAACAGCAAAATGACGCAGAAGATGAAGACAAACAGCATTGTGACGGCAGACACCATCGCCATCTGTTTGATCGTTAAGGAACGGCTGACACGCAAAATGACTCTCCACAAAACTCGAAGCGCAGGGCGCACCAGGGCGTAAACCTGGTGCGCCCGAGTATACCCGATAGCTGCACTTTTAAGAGAGACTTACAATTAGATTAAGCAAAAATCCGATCACCAGTCTGCATAAGGCACCAGCGGTTCCGGCGGTAAGTCCATATCACCCTGCCAGCCTGCGGCAGAATACCGAACATAGAGCAGCGCATGGCTCGGGGTATAGTCTTTCGCTTCCTGAATATCGACGCCCAGACCGACAAACCAGTTGGACGTCACACGGCGTTCAACAATCGCCCTTGCGGTATAACCCGTCCCTGACGAGCTACTTCCGGTTCCCATCACACCTTTATCGGTATAACGGCCTGGCTCATTGTCCGGGATCAGCCCCTGCAACGGATAACGCATCACATCCTTTGTTTTTGAATGGGACCATGAGACGGAACCGCCCAGCTCCCATGACCAGTTCTCTGTGCGTTTACGCCAGTTCACCGGTAAGGCGAACGACACATACTCCTGGGGACTGTAGTAACCGCCCTGGCCCAGCGAATAGCCACTTAAATCCTTATCGTAATGCCAGAGCATGTTGGACACACCGACCGTCAGACGCTCGTTGTTCTGATTGATAAGCTTGTAGTAATAGCCGGTCATCCAGCGGACCCGCCAGTTATCTTCGACATTCTTCCCGGTGAGGCTGTCGGCACTCAGGCTTGACCAGATCCCGTTAGCTTCGCCTTTGTCGTAGCTCATGCTCACGCCGCCACCGGTAGCACGCACGCCGCCCCAGGTGGTGTCGGTATTAGGATCTTTTTGCCCGGCGAAGGCCAGCACAGAGCTGGAAATCGGACGACGATGGGCGTTCAGGGTGTAGCCAATCGGCCCCAAGTCGTTGCTGTAGCTCAGGCTGCCCACCACATCGACCACGTCGAAGCCCATCGGCGTTGTACCGATGTCCCACGCCCAGGTTTTGTTCTGCCAGCCGACGGCCACGCTGGCGCCGTTGGCCGACTGGTTCGTGCTGCCGTGACATGGCGTTTCGGCGCAGGTACCCCACGTTGGATCGTAGGTTCCATTGTCCGTATCAAAGGAACCGGCGTTCATATTGACCAGATCGCTACGGAAGAACATGCGGCCATCCGATAGCGGCGCATCCACCTGGAGCATAGTGGTGTGCGCTTTCAGGTCGGAATAGCCCCCCGTGCCGCTGGATCCCCAGTAGTCGTGTTGCAGCGTGACGTTCAGATCCTGCTGACGATAAAGATCGCCTGCATCGCTGCGCACGCCGCGCTTCAGCCAGTCATCTTTCTCATCGTTACGCGTGAGCCGCGTAAAGCTGTCGTTATCGGTTGGACGGGTCGTCGTGATGCCCGATGAGACCATCGCATCCTTCCAGGTGTCCAGCGCCTGCTGAGGCTGACCATTTTGTGCCTGGAAGCGGGCGGCATCACGTATCACCAGCGCACTTTCCATAGAAGGCGGCTGCGATTTTGCCTGAGGAACAATGGCGTTGAAGGTCTTTTCTGCCGCGGCTGAATCGCCCAGACCGGCCTGCGCCATGGCGATCCGGCGCTGCATATTGAGGGAGAGCGGTTCGCCGTTTTGTGCCGCGGGCAGTTTCGCCAGCTCAGCGCGAGCGGCGTCCCTGTTGCCCTGAGCAAGATTGACTTCGGTCAGGCCGAGAATTGCGTCTTCGTTCTGCGGTTCCCGTTGCAGGACGGTGTTGTAGGCGGTTTTCGCGGCCTCGTGATCGCCACGCTGTTCAGCCCAGTCTGCCAGCGTTAAGTCAATACGGGTGGACGGGGGCTGCTGGCGAAGCAGCGCTTCCGCCTCCTGCTCTTTTCCACTGTCGCGCAGGCGGTTGGCGGTTTCCAGCACCTGATTACTTTGCAGGCGGTCCGCCAGCGCCTGGATGTTGCCGTTCCACTTGTCGCGCGGCAGCGTGTTCAGATGCGCCAGCGCGGCCCGGTCCCGATCGTTACCGGACAGGTACAGCCCGCTGGCGTAAACCTGATCCGGATCGCCCGGTTTCTGGCTTGCCAGCTGACGCATCAGGTTATCCGCTTGGCTGCGCTGACCCGCGCTATACAGATCGCGTGATAGCCGGTAGGTGATCCACACGTCGCCCGGGGAAAGCGCAAGGCGTCGGCGCTGAATTTCTGCGGCCTGCGCATAGTTTCCCTGGCTTTCCAGCTGTTCAGCCTGAGCCGAGAGCTGCTCGTTCGTCAGGCTACGTTCAATATCATCAATGCTGCGGCGCTGGCTGGCAGAGAGCGACTGAATAAACTGCGTCGCCTTCTCCGGAGACTGCTCGCGATAAATATTGGCAAGACCGCGTACCGCGTTGCTGTTGCCGCTGTCCATCCGCAATGCCTGGCGATAATAGCGTTCAGCCGCGTCGTTATCTTTCCGCGCCGCCGCCGCGTCACCCAGCCCCAGGACCGCGTAGCTGTCCGTATTGTCAATGTTGCGCGCCTGCTGATAATAGCGTTCCGCCTGGGCTGTCTTGTTGGCTTTCAGGGCGTTATCACCCTGCTGGATCAGCAGCCAGTATCGGTTAACCTTCAGCAGGCTGTCCCATTTGCCCCGGTTGTCGCTCTGCGGATCGAGGGCGATCGCCTTTTCAAACTGCGCAACCGCGCGGGCGCGATCGCCTTTCTGCGAATAGGCCTGCCCCAGCGCGCCTACGGCTTCACTGTCGGCGTGGTTGGCGCTGACTGCTTTCTGCAACTCCGTTACCGCTTTACTTCCCTGCCCGGCATCCACTGCGGCTAACCCTTCGGCTTTGGCGCGAAACGCCGGATCGGCGAGCTGTTTTTGCTGCGCTTCAAGCTGGGCGCGCGCCGCCGTCACGTTATCGCCATCGCTGAACACGCTCAGGTATTGTTGCAGCGCGGTAACGCTGGCGCTGCTGGCCGGCTGATCTTTGATCTGCTGGTACCACATGTCCGACGCCTGACTGCGGCCATTGTTCGATTTGGCCATCTCCTGTAACACCGCAAACCCTTCATCACGCCGTCCGCTCTGGAACAGAAGCTGCGCCAGCGAAGCCTGTAGCGGGGCGTTGCCCGGACTGCTGGCGTTGATTTTCTTCAGCTGATTAATGGCCAGATTGCGGCGGGCAGGCTCTTTCGCCACCACGTTCCAGTACTCCGTCGCGATGTCGCCGCTGGGCGGATTACCGTCAAACAGTTTGTCATACGCGGCAATAGCTTCCTGCGTGTGCCCGGTGGTGGCGAGCAGGCGAGCCTGCTGGAGGGCCTGGCGACCATCCGGCGTGGAGAGCAGCATGGTCGTACGGGAAGACTGGTACGCACTGGAATCGGGTGCCATTCCTTTCAGGCGATCCAGCTCTTTTTGCGCGCCCGCCGTATCCCCCTGTCGTAACAGGTAGCGGAAGCGAGCGGCAATCACGTCCGGGTTGTTGGGGTCGATCAGCTCAAGGCGATAGAGCGACTGGCGCACCAAATCCTCACGCTGGGTGGATTCCCCCAGACGAACCTGTTCCAGCAGCTGTCTCTGCTGCGGGGAGTTGGCGGCCTGGGCCAGGGGCATGAGCGCCAGGCCAAGCGATAAGGCGAGTAGATTTAGTGTGAACGTGCGCATTCCTGGCCCCAATCCGGTAGTAATTCACCTTGCGCGGTGAAACGAAAACGATGCTGATCCCACCCTTGTCCAAAGAGGGTCAGAACGTAGCTGTAATAAGCATTGTTATCGGGAAAACGATCGGCGACACGCTGGCGTTGCACCGCCTGCGCGTCCCGTTCTTGTAAAAATGGAAGCAGGGAGGCAGAAAACCCTACCGGCCCATCTCCGGTACGTTTCCCGGTCGCTACGTCCACTTTTTCCGGCGGTAAGCCTTGTTTGATTGTGGTGGTCGCCATGGGCTTGAAACGCGCCAGTAGCCGGGCTTTTTGCGGATCGTTATCGTTCATCATCCCTACCCACAGATAGACGCGAATCGCATCGTAACTGCCGATCAGGGTCGTATCCTGCTTCAACTGCCAGCCGCCCTTTTTCTGGTATTTCACCCAGTTCGGGGAAAATCCTTTTGGCGCGGTCTCCAGCAGCAGACGCAGGTTGGTTTCACGGAGCGTTGTCCACGGTGCGCCGAAACGGGTGAAATAGCTCGCAAGCTGCGGCGGCAGGTAGCTGGGGTTGAAGCGCCAGACACTCTCTTCGGCAAAACCGACTTTTCCCGGCAGCAGCATAGAACCCAGCCCCGGCACCTTCACCACTTCCTCACTCGCAATGCGCGTCAACAGCGCCTTACCCGTGCGCGTGTAATCGGGATTTTTCCACAGCCGCCCGGCTTCCAGCAGCGACCAGGCAATCCAGATATCGGCATCGGACGCGGAGTTAGGGTCGATAACCGCCCAGGTGTTGTCGTCCTTTTTCCCCCACAGCCACGCTGGGAGATGTTGGGCTAAATCCCCCTCGGCAAGGTTATCGCGCGTCCATGTCAGCAGCAGATCAAACGTCTTGCGATCGTTTGCTGCCAGGGCAAAGAACAGTCCATAGCTTTGCCCTTCGGAGGTGGTGATTTTGCGCGCGTCACTGGGATCAATGACGCGCCCACTTTCGCTCATATAATCCTGCTTGAACGTCTCCCAGGCAGGCCAGCGACAGGCGGCATGCAGATTCGCCGCCGCCAGCATCAACGCTGCGACTACACACCCGCGAAAGATTTTCATCACGGCTTACTCATGGTCCGGGTTAAGACGACGACGGCTGATGATTCGCAGCAGACGCCACAATACCCATGCCAGCAATACAACGCTGAGCGCAGCCAGCACGGCCAGCAGCACCGGGTGGTTAGAGAGGGCGTACCACAGGCGTTCGAACCACGGGAGATGACCGACGTAGTAGACATCCCCCACGCGCAGGCTGTTTACCCCCGACTCACGGATCACCGAGACGGAACCGAACATTGCCGCCCGTTTACCGCTGTCGTTCATGGCCGTGTTGAGCAGCTCATAGCCGCGCGGGCTGTCCGCCAGCAGGGCGATCACGCTGCGCTGGTCGTTATACGGAGACTGGAAGCCGACAATCGCAGCCATCGGACCCGTTGAGCTTACGGTCGTCCTGATATTGGCCTGACGATCGCCGCTGTCCGGCATGATGCTTGGGAACTCGGTCTGACGCAGCGGCGTGTTGACCCATGACTGAGCCGCCTGCACCAGCAGATCGACGCGCTTCTCGTCTTTCAGCTTGTCCGGAATGTTGCCGATGACCATGATATCGGCATCTTTGTTCTGGATCTGGCTACCGTCATCCGTCACCGTCACGTTGATAGCCGGTAAGCCGGTTTGCGCCCCGACGGTGCCCATGGTGTCCAGCAGCGTGGCAACCTGGCCTTCGTTGGCCGCTTTTGGCATCACGACAATCGATTCAGAGAGATCAGCCATGCGGCTGAACGGGAAACTGGCGTTAGCAAACGCACGCAGATCCGGCATCGCGATAAAGTGGTAATACTTCGAGAAGTCGATTGTGGAATCATCACCAATCACCACGTGGTTTTGCACCGGCTGGAAGGTAATACAGTTTTCCACCGATCCACCCGGCATCGGGTTCATGTACTGGAAGTTAAACCGCAGCTGGTTCACCGCACCGAGCTTCAGCGCCGGGATCGACACATCGGTTTTGCCATCCAGCAGCCCCTGCAATACAGGCAGACGAAGCATCAACCGGTTTGTCTCCTGGCTGCTGGTCAGGCTGAAGGATTGCAGGAACTGGTTGTTGAGGCTGATATCCATGCGCGAGCTGTCTTTGGTTACCGGCGCGGTGTAACGGTAGTTCAGGTTGATATCAATACCGTTGGTGCGCAGCAGATAGAGATCCGGCGGCAGGTTCAGCGACAGGCTGACAGGAGAAGGTTCAAGCCCGGTTGACTGCAATTGCTCTTCATAGGTTTTCAGCTCGCCGAAGGTAATCGCGCGGTCGGTGCGGACCCAGTTCGGCGCATCATAAGGCTTACGTGCCAGCAGCGGTTTCACCTCATCCACCACGACGCTATTACCGCGGAACAGGATATTGCCCTGCGCAATGCCTTTTGCCGCCTGCACCAGATCTTTATCATCACGCCCGAAGATCACCAGCAGCTTCACGTACGGATTGTCCGGATGGCTGATCATCTCGATGGTGGGCGCTTTCACCTCTGGATGGTCCCGCAGGTATGCCGGGCGTTTGGCGTTGGTGGCAAACACAATCGCGTTTTTGTCCGGCATTTTGTCGTACATAACCGGGAAACTCTGGCCACGCCAGCCGGAGCGGGAACCAAACCAGGATGCCACGATAGAGGCCGCCAGCTGTTCGGTCACATCAGGAGAGCCCGCAAACACCATTGGCAGGTTCAGTGGACGGTTATCACGCGGGTCGAAGAACGGCACCGGGAAGGCGGAGAGATCGTTTTTCAACGCCAGCGGCTGATAGGTCATCTGAAGCGAAGAGTTACGACCAACATCCAGCCACAGGGTGCTGCTGGCCGGGTTTTCACAGACATCGCGGTAATGGCCGACAAATTCCAGACGCACGCGGTTAAAGTCGGTGATAAACAGCGGGTTAATCGGCACCTGAGCCAGGGTTTTCTTACCCAGTTGCTCTTTGGTGACGGGCAGGACGTCCATCAGCTCATCATTCAGATAGACCTTAAGCTGGGATTGCACCGGCAGCAGCGACGGCGATGGCGTGTATTCCAGGTTGAGCATCGCTTTCGACACAACTTCATCGCTACGCATACCGAATTCGACACCGCCATTTGGGTTGATGCCGCGCAGAACCATGCTGCCCGGAGGAGGCGCGATCTGGGCGAACGTCAGCTTAACGTCACGCGACGGCGTATTTTCCGCAACCACCGGTGCACTGGCTCCCGGCACGCCAGGCATAACCTGCCCAACCACCGGGTTGTCGGCGGGCAGCGTATTCCCCGTCGTCGGCTGATTCGGGACGACGTTTTCCGTCTGCCCCGGCGCCGCCGTCACTACCGGATCGGTCGCTTGCGCGACGACAGGCACCGTTGGCGCGGGTGTGGTCGCTGCGTTATCAGGCGCCGCGTTAGCCACTGTTGCAGGGAGCGCACTCATCCCCATTGCCACTGCACATAACCAGGAAAGTTTTGTTTTCATCGCGTTATCATCATTGTTGAGCCATAACCGGGTCCGCCTGCTTCGCTTCATCTCGCTCAGGTCGACGCGGAATGAACGACACGACCCAGGAAACCAGTGAAGTAAGTGACCGGAAAATTAATTTCACCGACGACGGGGCAAATTCTGCAAGGTGACGATAGCCACGGAACCCCAGCTTAAGAATATCCAGCAGGCTTTCCAGAGGCTTATCCTCAGGGAAGCTGTCCTGCCAGAGAGCCCACGTATCCGCGCGGGCAAACGTACACTGCACAAAATCAATGTGTTGCTTTTTAGTCAGCGGCATCAGTTGCAGACCCACTTCATTTCCTCTCACACGCACCACCTGCGTCGGGAAGACATACTCCTGCTGGCCGCGCTTAAGCAATAGGTTGACCTTCTGCCCCTCAAGCACCTTCGCCTGACCGTTGATCTTGATACCCAGACCGCCATCCGAAAAGTCATGTACGGTACAGGAGAAGAGATGTCCATCGTCGCGGGCAATGGCCGCTGGCATGCTGATTTCGACGCGATGCGCGCGGCGAACCTGTTTGCTCTCCACTGATACCGCCACCGCGCCACCGAGGATAATCAGGTTATAAAACACCCACGCCATACTCACGAAGACCGTCAGAATTTCGTTTTCCGGGCCGTAGAAGTAGCGCCAGACCCCAACAATCACGCCCACAATATTCAGCAGCACCAGGAAGATATAGGGCCGGGAGATCACCCAGTCGACATACTCCTCTTCCACCAGCCCGCCCTTCGCGGTGACGTTGAATTTCCCTTTATGCGGGTTAATCAGCGCCACCATGGTTGGCGGCGCGATATACCAGGCCAGCACCGTTTCGTAGATTTCACTCCAGAACGAATGGCGATATTTCCCCTGAATCTTCGAGTTCGTCAGGCTGGCGTGGATCATGTGCGGCAGAACGAACAGGGCAATCATCAGCGCAGGCGCATAGATGATGTAAGCGTGAAGAAGCAGGAACGCCAGCGGCGCAGTGAGGAAGATAAGCCGTGGAATACCCGACAGGAAGTGGAACATGGCGTTGACGTAGCACAGCCGTTGCGCCAGTTTCAGTCCTTTACCCATCAGCGGGTTATCGAGGCGGAAAATTTGCACCATGCCGCGCGCCCAGCGAATACGCTGGCCGATGTGCGCCGACAGGGATTCCGTGGCCAGCCCCGCCGCCTGAGGAATGCGCATGTAGGCGGAGGTATAGCCAAGACGGTGCAGACGCAGCGAAGTGTGCGCATCTTCCCTGACCGTCTCGACGGCGATCCCGCCAATTTCATCCAGCGGTTTACGGCGGATCACCGCACAGGAGCCGCAGAAGAATGTTGCGTCCCACATGTCGTTCCCGTCCTGCACCAGACCATAGAACAGTGTGCCCTCGTTCGGGGTTTTACGAAAACGACCGAGGTTACGTTCAAACGGGTCCGGCGAGAAGAAGTGGTGCGGCGTCTGCATCATCGCCAGCTCTTTCTCCTTCAGGAACCAGCCCATGGTCATTTGCAGGAACGAGCGCGTTGGCACGTGGTCGCAGTCGAAAATAGAGACGAACTCCCCTTTGGCATATTTCAGCGCATTGTTGATGTTACCGGCCTTAGCGTGTTCATGCGTGGTACGGGCGATGTACTCGACCCCTACTTCGTCCGCGAACTGGCGGAACTCGGCGCGGCCACCGTCATCGAGGATCCAGATTTTGATTTTATCCTTCGGCCAGTCGATACCCAGCGCGGCGTAAATGGTGTTTTTCACCACCGACAGGTCTTCGTTGTAGGTCGGCACGAAGAGGTCCACCGTTGGCCACTGGGTCGTGTCTTTTGGCAGCGGCACCGGCTGTCGATTCAGCGGCCAGATAACCTGGAAGTAACCCAGCACCAGCACGATCCAGGCGTAGGTCTCAGCGAACAGCAGCACTAACCCACACACCAGGCTGACCGGATCGTCCCAGTTCAGCGTTGAGGTATATCGCCACCAGATGTAGCGGCAGGAAACGGTCAGCGACAGCACGATCAGCATCAGGGCAGAAAAACGCCCCGGAATGCACCGCACCAGCAGCGCCACGCCCCACAGCAGGATCAGGAAGGTAAACTGTGCCAGCGGGTTGAAGGGCTGGGTAATACAGACCAGCGCCAGTATGAGCGAGAACACCACCACCACGCCGAGAATAAAACGCCGTAAGCCCGGGTGAAGGTGCCCGAGCTCTTTGTGATTATCTAAATGACCTGTTCTATCGCCAACCCGGTCGGGTAGCCGGTTAAGCCACTGGTGATAGTGTTCACGTAAGTTCTGCACGCGATCGAAGCTGCGCCAGCGGGACGTTTTTTTCTCCGCACCCGTTGAGGTCGCCAGAAGCCAGATGGACTGTATAGCGTAGCGCGCGGGATCGAGCGGACGCGGCTTGTCAGGGTTGATATGCGGATAGAGTTCACCGTGGCGCGCACGAATACGTTGCCAGCGTGGATGTTCGAGGGGGATGAACATCCACGCCAGAATCATCCAGAAGCAGCCCAGCGCAGCGCTCAGCGATGAGGCGCCATGATGACGGTAATGGCGGTAGCGTTCACTTAAGCGCGAACTGACCGGCGGGATGAGCAACCAGTTGGTCAGGCGGCTCATACTGAACTCCCGGCAGGCTCCGGCCGTTTAGCAAAGTGCAGCAGACACCAGTTGGCCAGCGTCAGGATCTCTTCTGCCGCCAGTGAATCACTACGGTACTCCCCAAGCGGTTGTTTGGAAGCGAGGCACTCCGCCATCGCTTCGTCACGATGAATAACCATTGGCAACAGGCGGCGCTGACTCTGGAGCCAGACCTGGTACAGATCGTCCTGGATCTGGCTGCCAATGCGCAGATCGTTAATCAGAATATGGGCATTGGCAGGCATTGCCTGTTGATGCAGACGGATATGACAATTCGCATCTACGTTCGCAATGGAGAGCACATGGTCGCACTGCGACAGAAGCTGGCGGGTCAGCGACGCGGCGCCGTGCGGCAGGTCCAGCAGGATCCACTGATAGTGTCCGCTCTCTTTCAGACTCTGCAAAGCGGTGGTGAAGCGAGAGAACAGGCGCTGAAACGCAGCTTCATTCCCGCGTTCGGTTTCCGTCATCTGACCAAAGGGAAGCAAATCGAGCTGGGAGGTATAGCGCAAACCCGCATCCCGCCAGTCTTTATCGTCCAGAAGCGCACGCCCCCAGCCGTTTTCATGCGTAAAGTCGACATTGAATGACATGCGCAGCAAATTATCGGAGCAGGCATCAATAACCAGTACTGATTCACCTAAAACCTGTAATGACCACGCCAGCGCCGCGGTTACGGAAGTTGTACCCACTCCACCACGGACGCCCTGTAATCCTAGTACGGCCATCAATGGCTTCCTTATTGTTGTTGGGCAAACTCAGCTAATAACGGCCAACGTTTAATAGCCGCAGCCAACTGTTCCCGCTGGGAAATATCGGTGTAATCTATTTCAGGCAATGAAAAAGCCTGCGTGAGCGCCAGAAAATCGTTTTGGAATGTGTAACCCAGGCTTGGGTCGACTGGAGTTGCGGGTTCGTTATTTTGCATTCTTATTTCATCCCTTTGAGTAAAATCATAAGATTCAGATGCAGCGAGGCGTCCTGCCCACGAAATTTCATTTACATGCTAAATCTGATGTTCTTTAATTTCAATGTTAGGTTTATTTCTACGCTTTCGCTAGTAAACTGAGAGACATAGAAATTCGACGAAAAGAGGGACACCGTGGACTCCATATTTTCTATTGGCATCCAGTCATTATGGGACGAATTGCGCCACATGCCAGTCGGAGGAGTCTGGTGGGTTAATACGGATCGTAATGAAGATGCCATCAGTCTGGTAAACCAGACGATAGCGGCGCAGGGTAAGGATTACCGCGTGGCCGTCATTACGATGGGCGATGAGCCAAAGTCAATCATCAGGCTCGAAACTGACCGTGGACCCCAGACAGTACGATTATTTTCCATGCCAGCGGAGGCCGACAGTTTATACTTTTTGCCCCGCGATATTCAGTGCTCTATTGTTCCTGAACACTATTTACTGATTCTTAAATGTTCTCAAAACGGTCTACAAAATATCCCGTCTGAAAAACTGCTGAAATGGCTGGGAAGAATCAGCAGATGGGCAAAAAATCAAAATTGCACCTTATTGGTTGTTAACCCGGGCAGTAATAACGACAAACTTTTTTCACTTTTAATGAGTGAATACCGTTCCCTCTATGGCCTGGCCAGTATTCGTGTCCAGACTGACAGCCATCTTTACGACGTGGCTTTCTGGTGCAATGAAAAAGGGGTGAGCTCCCGACAGCAGCTTACCCTCAAAAATGACGGGGACGAGTGGCATCTTGCTCAACAGGAAGAGACGGTGGTTCAGCCACGCAGTGATGAAAAGCGCGTTCTGAGTCATATTGCGGTACTGGAAGGTGCGCCTGCACTGTCTGAGCATTGGTCACTGTTCGAAACTAACGAGGCCTTATTTGATGAGGCGCGCACCACGCAGGCGGCGACCATTATCTTCTCGTTGATCCAGAATAACCAAATCGAAACGCTGGCACGGCACATTCACACATTACGTCGCCAGCGCGGCAGCGCATTAAAAATCGTGGTACGTGAAAATAATACCAGCCTGCGCGCCACCGATGAGCGCTTATTACTGGGCTGCGGCGCGAATATGGTCATTCCCTGGAATGCTCCCCTGTCGCGCTGTCTGACGCTGATCGAAAGCATTCAGGGTCAGCAGTTTAATCGATATGTTCCGGAAGATATCAGCACCCTGCTTTCAATGACGCAGCCGATGAAACTGCGCGGCTACCAGAAATGGGACACCTTCTGCGATGCGGTGGGCAACATGATGAGCAATACGCTTTTACCGGCAGACGGAAAAGGGGTGATGGTTGCCCTGCGTCCTGTGCCGGGCATTCGCGTTGAGCAGGCGCTCACCTTGTGCCGCCCTAATCGTATCGGGGATATCATGACCATTGGCGATAATCGCCTGGTGCTGTTCCTCTCCTTCTGTCGGGTGAACGATCTGGATACCGCCCTGAACCATATCTTCCCGCTGCCTACCGGGGATATTTTCTCGAACCGCATGGTCTGGTTTGAAGATAATTTGATCAGCGCTGAGCTTGTCCAGATGCGAGCCCTGGCACCTGAAAAATGGGCCAAACCGTTGCCTGTAACAAGTGGTGCCAAACCGGTTCTGAACGCGAAACATGACGGGCATGTATGGCGTCGGGTTCCTGAGCCGCTACGCTTAATGGATGAGAACAAGGAGAGCGTTCCATTATGAATATCAGCGATATCATCCAACTGGTTGTTCTGTGCGCGCTGATTTTTTTGCCGCTTGGCTACTATGCACGCCATTCCCTGCGCCGTATTCGCGATACGATCAGATTACTGTTCGTCAAACCTCGCTATATTAAACCCGCCGGAACACTGACTCGCGCTTCAAACGTCAAGGCAAACCGAAAACATGACTAATTCTACCTATACCTCTTCGGCGCCATCGCCACTCTGGCAATACTGGCGCGGTCTGTCCGGCTGGAATTTCTACTTTCTGGTGAAGTTTGGTCTGCTGTGGGCAGGCTATCTTAATTTCCACCCGCTGCTTAATCTGGTGTTTATGGCATTCCTGCTGATGCCAATCCCGAACCTCAGGCTGCACCGTATACGTCACTGGATTGCTATCCCTATCGGTTTCGCCCTGTTCTGGCATGATACCTGGCTACCCGGCCCCGAAAGCATTATGAGCCAGGGTTCCCAGGTCGCAGGTTTCAGTGCGGACTATATGCTCGATCTGGTTGAGCGCTTTATTAACTGGCAGATGATTGGCGCGGTATTTGTCCTGCTGGTTGCCTGGCTGTTCCTGTCTCAGTGGATCCGGGTGACGGTGTTTGTCGTCGCGATTATGATCTGGCTAAACGTACTGACGCTGACGGGCCCGAGCTTCTCGCTGTGGCCAGCCGGTCAGCCGACGACAACCGTAACCACCACGGGCGGTTCCGCCGCCGCTACCGTCGCGACAGCAGGGGATACGCCTGTGGTTGGGGATATTCCAGCGCAGACGGCGCCGCCGACATCTACGAACCTGAACGCGTGGCTCTCCAGTTTTTACGCTGCGGAAGATAAGCGTCAGACGAAATTCCCGGACGCGCTGCCTGCCGATGCTCAGCCGTTTGAGTTGCTGGTCATTAACATCTGTTCTCTGTCCTGGGCTGACGTTGACGCGGCTGGTTTGATGTCGCACCCGCTGTGGTCGCATTTCGATATTCAGTTCAAAGACTTCAACTCGGCCACGTCGTACAGCGGCCCAGCGGCTATCCGCCTACTGCGCGCGAGCTGTGGGCAGCCCTCGCATAAGAACCTCTACCAGCCGGCAGCTAACCAGTGTTACCTGTTTGATAACCTGGCAAAACTGGGCTTTACCCAACACCTGATGATGGGCCATAACGGTCAGTTCGGTAACTTCCTGAAAGAAGTGCGTGAACAGGGTGGCATGCAGGCCCCACTGATGGACCAGAAAGGGCTGCCAGTGACGTTACTGGGCTTCGATGGCTCGCCGGTCTATGACGATACCGCCGTACTTCAGCGCTGGTTCGACACCGTCGGTAAAGAGGAAGGGACGCGTAGCGCGACGTTCTATAATACGCTGCCGCTTCACGACGGGAACCATTATCCCGGCGTAAGTAAAACGGCCGATTATAAGGCCCGTGCGCAGAAGTTCTTCGACGAGCTGAACGCGTTCTTCAACGAGCTGGAAAAATCAGGCCGTAAAGTGATGGTGGTGGTGGTCCCGGAACATGGTGGAGCGCTGAAAGGCGACAGGATGCAGGTGTCTGGTCTGCGCGATATCCCAAGCCCGTCCATCACAAACGTTCCGGCCGGGATTAAGTTCTTTGGCATGAAGGCACCGCATCAGGGCGCGCCAGTTGAGATCACCCAGCCAAGCAGCTATCTGGCCATCTCGGAACTGGTTGCTCGCGCTGTAGACGGTAAGCTGTTTGTGGAAGATAGCGTGAACTGGGATCAGCTCACCAGCGGGCTGCCGCAGACGGCGGAGGTATCGGAAAACGCCAATGCGGTGGTGATCCAGTATCAGAATAAGCCTTATGTCCGACTGAATGCCGGGGATTGGGTGCCGTATCCGCAGTGACCTGCTACACCCTCTCCCCCTGTGGGGAGAGGGTTACTCTGCACTTCGTAATGAAATTTCACCGCCCACCCAGGGCTTAATCACGCCATCCTGTTCAAGCAGCAACGCGCCCTGCGCGTCAATGCCGCGTGATGTGCCGTAAATCTCTTTATCCCCAATCAGCAGCTTCACCGGTCGGTTAATAAAGTTATCCAGCTTTTCCCAGCGGGACAGGAATGGCGCTAACCCCTCTTGTTCAAAGAGCGTCAGCGAACTACGCAACTCATTGATCATGCGGACGGCAAGCGTATTGCGATCGATGGTGATCCCCGCTTCCTGTAGGTTGGTCCAGGCCTGGTTCACGACATCGTTCTGCACGTTTCGCATCACCATGTTCAGCCCCGCCCCAATGACGATCTGTGCGGCATCGCCTGTTTTTCCTGTCAGTTCGACCAGGATCCCCGCCAGCTTTCGATCGTTGAGATACAGATCGTTGGGCCATTTTACCCGCACCTGATCGGCACCCAGATCGTGCAGCACCTCTGCCATCACAATGCCGATGACCAGGCTCAGCCCGATGGCCGCAGCTGGCCCCTGTTCAAGCCGCCAGTACATGGAAAGGTAGAGGTTGGCACCAAATGGCGAAAACCACTTACGCCCCCGGCGGCCACGTCCTGCCTGTTGGTACTCGGCAACGCAGGCATCACCGGATTTCAGCTCGCTCAGGCGATCCAGCAGATACTGGTTCGTCGAATCAATGACCGGCAATACCGCGACGTTACCGTGTCCAATCTGGCTGCGGATGATCTCTTCATTCAGTAACTGGATTGGTTCCGGCAGGCTGTAGCCTTTTCCCGGTACCGTAAACACATCCACGCCCCAGTCGCGGAGCGTTTGAATATGTTTATTGATGGCAGCGCGGCTCATGCCCAGCTGTTCGCCCAGCTGCTCGCCAGAATGAAACTCGCCATCAGCAAGAATACCGATGAGAGTTAACGGAATAGTATTGTCCTTCACGCAATGGTCTCCACGGCATTCACTTCGCCCGTTCGGCCAATAAAGCGAACTTCAGGCTCCAGCCAGACGTTAAATTTTTCGCCCACACGCTGGCGAACATGATGCGCCAGGTTGACGACATCCTCACTTGTCGCGTTGGACTGATTGATCAGCACCAGTGCCTGCTGACGATGAACAGCAGCGCCACCAAGCGTAGTACCTTTTAATTCACATTGATCGATAAGCCAGCCTGCGGCCAGCTTCACGCTGCCATCCGCCTGAGGATAATGCGGGGCCGTTGGCCAGCCAGCGAGAAACGCTTTCGCATTTTCGCTGCCGATCACCGGATTTTTGAAGAAACTGCCCGCATTTCCATTCACTTTCGGGTCCGGAAGCTTGGTCATTCGCATGTGGCAAACGGAATCAAAAACCTCACGCGGTGTGACGGTAGCCGGATCGAGACGGGCCAGATCGCCGTAAGTCAGAACGGGTTTCCATGCTTTCGCCAGACGCAGGCCAACGGCCACAATGACAAAACGATCCTGATAGTCGTGCTTGAAAATGCTGTCGCGATAGCCAAAACGGCACTGCTCTGCGGTTAAGCGTTGAGCATTTCCCGTAACCAGTTCGATGCAGTCGACATATTCGCAGACGTTTTTCAGTTCGATGCCGTAGGCACCGATGTTTTGAATAGGAGATGATCCTGCACAGCCCGGGATGAGGGCCAGGTTTTCCAGTCCGGGCATCCCTTTTTCAAGGGTATATTGCACCAGATGGTGCCAGTTTTCGCCAGCACCCACGTGTAAATGCCAGCTGTCAGCGCTCTCTTTACGCTCAATCCCCATGATGCGATTAACGATTACCGTCCCCGCAAAATCATCGAGAAACAGGACATTACTTCCTTCGCCCAGAATAAGTACGGGTTCACCGTTTTCTGTTGCGTTTTGCCAGGCATTCAGCAACTGCTGAGCACTGTCGGCACGTACAATTTGATTAGCATTCCGTTGAATACCAAAGGTATTCCAGGGCTTAAGGGAGTGATTCATAGACGCTATCCTGATGCAAAAACCGGGATAGTTTACCGTATATACGAAGGGATGGGTGATTAGTTTATGGAAAGGAAGCAGGTGCAGAAACGCAAAAAGGCCATCCTTGCGGATGGCCTCTTCACTTGTTTGATGCCTGGCAGTTCCCTACTCTCACATGGGGAGACCCCACACTACCATCGGCGCTACGGCGTTTCACTTCTGAGTTCGGCATGGGGTCAGGTGGGACCACCGCGCTACAGCCGCCAGGCAAAT
>NZ_PQTC01000028.1:0-37700 GCF_003850715.1 Enterobacter sp. 301B | reverse complement strand
TTGCCTGGCGGCTTTAGCGCGGTGGTCCCACCTGACCCCATGCCGAACTCAGAAGTGAAACGCCGTAGCGCCGATGGTAGTGTGGGGTCTCCCCATGTGAGAGTAGGGAACTGCCAGGCATCAAATTTAGCGTGCTGATATGGCTCAGTTGGTAGAGCGCACCCTTGGTAAGGGTGAGGTCCCCAGTTCGACTCTGGGTATCAGCACCACTTTATACTTAGGTTAAAGTTCGGCAAGAAGTAAAAGAATTTGTCTGGCGGCTTTAGCGCGGTGGTCCCACCTGACCCCATGCCGAACTCAGAAGTGAAACGCCGTAGCGCCGATGGTAGTGTGGGGTCTCCCCATGTGAGAGTAGGGAACTGCCAGACATCAAACAAGTAGAAAGGCCATCCGAAAGGATGGCCTTTTTGCGTTATGCCCTCAGCTAAACCAATTTCCTTATCAGATATTCCAACGAGTGCCGTTAATACCTTACTGACGTATTAAAGCGTCTTAACCCAGCTATAAATGAATTCACGGAATGCATAATGCTTACTCGCAGCAGCGTTAAATCAATTCAGTGATTCAGACTGAGGTTGTATAGGTAAGGAAATAGGGCTATAAAAAAACAGGATACTGAATCTAAAAATTATCTGATGATATCTGAGAGGGGAAATATACATCCCTTTGATTAGATAAAATAAAAGCGCGGCGATGGCCGCGCTTTTAAAAGTATTATTTAGTCAGGGCGACAATACCGAGAGTCAGGCCAGCTATTGCTGCGGCGCCACCGGCAATCGCACCTGCTGTTTCCCAGTTATCCTGGGTAGTCCCCTTCATACAGGTATTGGTGTGAACCAGTCGCCCCTGATCGTCGTATACCGGTACACAGGGAGAGTCGTGCGCGCAACCAGCAAGCAGCGCAGCGAGGAGTGCAACGGAAAGGAATCTTTTCATGATGTTACCTCAATATGATCGCTTATTCGCTTAAGAGCCGATGCGGCAATTTACGAATTGATGATTATTTTACCACCGCACTAATACCATACAGCACGGGGAATAATCTCAAATTGTGTGGATTGTAAAAATCATGGAGAAAAAAGAGGGGCGTTGATTATTTATGGAGGAAATGTGAAGAGATGTCTTTTTATTAGAATGCTGACAGGAAATAAAAAAGGCACCAGAGGTGCCTTTATGATTTTCATTAATCCTTATGCTTTGTAAACCGTCTCCGGACAACAACGAAGAAAACAGGAACAAAGAAAATGGCCAGCAGAGTGGCTGACAGCATCCCGCCCATCACGCCCGTCCCGACAGCGTTTTGTGCCCCACTACCTGCGCCACTACTGATGACCAGAGGCATAACACCAAGGATAAATGCCAGAGAGGTCATCAGGATAGGGCGCAGACGCATACGTGAGGCTTCCAGCGTGGCTTCAATAATCCCTTTGCCTTCTTTATCCATAAGATCCTTGGCGAACTCAACGATCAGTATGGCGTTTTTGGCTGATAAACCAATTGTCGTAAGCAGACCAACCTGGAAGTAAACGTCATTGTTCAGCCCACGTATTGATGCAGCCAGAAGCGCGCCGATCACCCCCAGGGGCACAACCAGCATGACCGAGAATGGAATTGACCAGCTTTCATAGAGAGCCGCCAGACACAGGAACACCACAATCAGTGAAATGGCATACAGTGCTGGAGCCTGATTTCCGGAAAGACGTTCCTGATAAGACATCCCCGTCCAGTCGTAGCCAATCCCGGAAGGCAGTTTCGACGCAAGGCTTTCCATCATCTCCATTGCCTCACCGGTACTTTTGCCTGGCGCAGACTCACCGAGGATCTCCATTGATGGCATCCCATTGTAACGTTCCAGACGAGGTGAGCCGTACACCCAGTGAGAGCTGCTAAAGGCAGAGAAAGGCACCATTTCGCCGTTAGCACTACGCACATACAGGTCGTTAATATCTCCTGGTAACATACGGAAGCGAGCATCAGCCTGGACATAAACTTTTTTCACGCGTCCATGATCGATAAAGTCGTTCACATAAGTGCCACCCAATGCTGTTGAGATGGTCTGATTGACATCAGATATGCTCACACCCAGCGCCTGGGCCTTCTCCTGGTCGACATCCAGTTTGTACTGTGGCGTATCTTCCAGTCCGTTAGGACGCACGCGGACCAGTAAGTCAGGATGTTCCCTTACCATGCCAAGCAGTTGGTTACGTGCCTGCGTGAGCTGCGTATGTCCCAGGTTTGCCTGGTCAATCAGTTCAAAGTCAAAGCCTGTTGCGGTACCCAGTTCAATAATGGCAGGGAGGTTAAACGGAAATACAAGACCATCTTTGATCTGGCTAAACGCTTTCGTTGCGCGGCTGACAATCGCCTCAACGCCGTTTTCCTTGCCCGGGCGTTCTTCCCATGGCTTCAGGCTGACGAAAGCGATACCGGAGTTCTGCCCCTGCCCGCTAAAGCTAAATCCGTTTACGGTAAAGACCGATTCAACGTTCGCTTTCTCTTTCGTCAGATAATAGTCCTGAACCTGATCGAGTACCTGCTGGGTACGCATCTGCGTCGCCCCTGCCGGCAGCTGAACCATCGTCATAAACACCCCCTGATCCTCTTCCGGCAGGAAGGAGGAAGGCAGGCGCAGGAACAGTACTGCCATGCCGCCGACGATGATGACGTAAACCAGCAGATAGCGTCCGGTCTTACGTAAAATGCCGCTCACGCTGTTGCTGTAGTGCTCCACGCTCTTATCAAAAAGCGCGTTAAACCAGCCGAAGAATCCACCTTTCTTTTCATGATGGTCGCTGGAAACCGGTTTGAGCAGCGTTGCACATAAAGCAGGCGTTAATATCAACGCCACCAGCACCGATAAGGCCATCGCGGAGACAATGGTCAGCGAGAACTGGCGATAGATAGCCCCGGTTGAACCTCCAAAAAATGCCATCGGAATAAACACCGCTGAAAGCACCATGGCAATGCCCACCAGAGCGCCCTGGATTTGCTCCATCGACTTCTGGGTCGCCTCTTTTGGCGGCAGCTTGTCCTCAACCATGACGCGTTCTACGTTCTCAACCACCACGATGGCATCATCGACGAGCAAACCTATCGCCAATACCATCCCGAACATCGTCAGGGTGTTAATGGAGAAACCAAACGCAGCCAGTACCGCAAAGGTACCCAGTAGCACCACGGGCACGGCAATAGTCGGAATAAGGGTTGCCCGCAGGTTTTGCAGGAACAAGTACATCACCAGGAACACGAGAACGATCGCTTCAAACAGCGTCTTCACCACTTCATGGATTGAGATCTTCACGAAAGGTGTGGTGTCGTACGGATAAACGACTTTCAGGCCCTGAGGGAAGAAGGGCTGCAACTGCGCCAGTTTACTCTTAATGGCGGCAGCGGTATCCAGCGCGTTTGCGCCAGTCGCCAGCTTGATCCCGAGCCCCGTTGCTGCCTGGCCATTGATTTTGGTGACCATGTTGTAGTTTTCGCCACCCAGCTCAATGCGGGCCACATCTTTCAGGTGGACCATTGAACCGTCCTGGTTCACCTTCAGCGTCACACGGCCAAACTCCTCCGGCGATTTCAGGCGCGTTTGAGCAATAATTGAGGCGTTCAGTTGCTGCCCTGGTACGGACGGCGTACCTCCCAACTGGCCCGCAGCAATCTGGTCGTTCTGCGTTTTCAGTTGGTTAATGACATCCAACGGCGTGAGCTGATATTTATTCATCGCGTTGCTGTCCAGCCAGATGCGCATTGCATACTGCGCACCGAACAGCTGCACATCACCGACGCCGGAAGTACGGCTGATCGCATCTTTTACGTTAGAAGCGACATAGTCGGAGATATCATCCTGAGTGAGGTTTTTATTATCCGACACAAATCCCGCGACCAGCAGGAAGCTGCTGCTGGATTTTTCCACGCCGATCCCCTGTTGCTGTACTTCTTGCGGTAGCAGCGGCATAGCGAGCTGGAGTTTGTTCTGAACCTGCACCTGCGCGATATCAGGATCCGTACCCGACTCGAACGTCAGGGTGATGGTGACGTTACCGGCAGAATCACTGGTGGACGACATGTACATCAGATTGTCGATTCCGTTCATGTTCTGTTCGATAACCTGCGTCACGGTATCCTGGACCGTCTGGGCATCAGCGCCAGGGTAGGTCGCTGTCACCGCAACTGCTGGCGGCGCAATGGTTGGATATTGCGCCACCGGCAGTTTTAAAATGGCCAGCCCGCCCGCAATCATCAGAATGATGGAGAGCACCCAGGCGAAAACAGGCCGTTGAATAAAGAAATTAGCCATCTCGTTATCCCTTAACTGGCTGGAGTCGCGGCGGTATCAGGAATAGCCACGGCGGTGACGCCAGGGCGAACTTTTTGCAGGCCGCTGATAATGACGCGGTCGCCATTTTTCAGACCTTCCGTGATCAACCACCGATCGCCAATCGCCTGCGGTGCAACGACAGTGCGAGATTCCACCTGGTTTTTATCGTTTACCACAAGCACGGTTGCATCACCGCGAGGTGTACGGGTTACCCCCTGCTGGGGAACAAGGATGGCATCAGGCTGTGTGCCTTCGTCAATGCGTGCACGGACAAACATACCCGGTAACAGCATATGCTGAGGGTTAGGGAAGAGAGCGCGAAGGGTGATTGAGCCGGTACTTTCATCTACCGTGACATCAGAGAACTGGAGCGTTCCTTTCAGCGGATAAGGCTGGCCATTTTCCATCAGCAACTCAACGCTGCTGGTGTCTCCCTTTTGCAGGCTCGTCTGCTGCTTCAGACGCATAAAATCGCTGCTGGATTGCGTTACATCGACATAAATGGGATCGAGCTGCTGAACTGTCGCCAGTGCGGTTGACTGACCATTAGTGACTAACGCCCCTTCAGTGACGCTGGATTTGCCAATGCGCCCGTTGATTGGCGATGTGACTTTCGTATAAGCAAGATTGATCCGCGCGCTCTCAACGCCAGCTTTCGCGGCAACGACGCTTGCATCCGCCTGCTGGGCGGTTGCCACCGCCTGATCATACTCCTGCTTGCTCACATATTGCGTACCGACCAGCGGAAGGTAACGTTTTACCGTCAGATGGGCTATGTTTGCCGCCGCCTGCGCTTTTACCAGTTCACCTTTCGCATTGTCGTAGGCTGCCTGATAGGTGGCCGGATCGATCTGATAAAGTGATTCACCCGCTTTGACGTCGCTGCCTTCGGTAAAATTACGGTGCAGAATGATACCACTTACCTGGGGACGAACCTCCGCTACACGATAAGCGTCAGTTCTGCCTGGCAATTCCGTCGTTACGGCCAGTGGCGCGCTTTTGACAATATGAACACTGACCTGAGGAGCTTGCCCATGCTGCTGTGGGTTTTCTTGCCCATCGCACCCGGCGAGCAGTGCAGCACAGACAATGAAACCGGATAAGGGTAAGCGTCTGAAGTGATTCGTCATTACTGTTCCTTAAACTACCCTTGAACCGATATATGCCATAAGTCGGTGAAAGGGTGTGAGGCAAAAAAAGAAATGTAGCTGCGTATAATAATGAGGGTATTCAAGGTTTTTTAATTTATAAGTGCTGATGGAGGCAATAAAAAGCAAAATCAGATTCTGAACCAGTGTATTCGAAATCCGGCTTCTGTCAGGATAATCAACGGAATACTTATGAGTAAATACAAACTATTTATTTAATGAATTTGATTCGCTCAATTTATTCGTATGAATTATAAATTAAATGAATTGACTTTTTTTGTGCAAAACTAAAACGGGTTATGGTGAATACTTTGACTTACACGACCCTTTAATAACGTTTGATGTCGTATCAACCGTATAAGTAATGAGTAGCAGGCTATGGCGCGTAAAAAGAAAGAAGAGGCTCAAAAGACCCGGCAGCAGCTGATTGAAGACGCTATCGGGCTATTCGCGACACGTGGCGTGGCTAATACCACGCTTACCGACATCGCCGATGCTGCTCAACTTACTCGCGGGGCGGTTTACTGGCATTTTTCGAGTAAAGCGGAAATATTTAACGCCATCTGGGAACAGCAATTGCCGCTGCGTGAAATGATTCGTGACAGGTTAATACTTTCTGAAAAAGATGACCCTTTGTTAATGCTTCGTGAACAGTTTATTGTCGCGCTGCAATATATTGCGAGCGAGCCACGCCAGTATGCTCTTTTACAAATTCTGTATCATAAGTGTGAATTTCATGACGATGTGATTTCAGAATGTGAAATACGCAAGCGGATCGGTTTAAACGATACTTATCTTCGCAGGACGTTGAGACAATGCGTTGCGCGTAGCATTATTTCTTCCCAAACTAATATTGAACTGGCGCTGATTGTTTTCCACGCATTTTTTAGCGGAGTCATTAAAAACTGGTTAATGGATAGCAACAGTTTTAATCTGTACAAACAGGCGCCGGCGCTGGTGGATAATATTCTTGCGACACTAAATATCACTCGAGTGGCGCCAGTGTTCTACGATACAGCCTCATGATTGCATACGGGATGGTGACATCTCCCCGTGCTGGCACTGTTCCATAATAGCCTGCGCGGTAATCGGTTTGCCCAGCAGATAACCCTGTAGCGTATTGCATCCCAGTTCTGTCAGAAAGGTCTGCTGCGCTGCGGTTTCGACCCCTTCTGCCACGACCTTCAGATTCAGCGTTTTTGCCAGGGCGATAATCGCCGAGACGATCGTCGCATCTTCACTCTCTCCACTTAACTCTTTTACAAAAGCACGATCGATTTTCAACTCGCAGGCAGGGAGTCGCTTAAGATAAAGAAGGCTTGAATAACCTGTACCAAAATCGTCTATCGAGGCTTTTACGCCCGCATCCGTCAGCGCTGTCAGGACACGAACGCTTTCGTCCGGATTGCTCATCGCCGTGGTTTCGGTCACCTCCAGGATCAACATGCCGGGCGGTACGCTATGGCGCGTCAGACAATCGAGAACCGTTTTAACCAGCGACGGCTGTTCGAACTGCAACGTAGAAAGATTCACCGCCATTGACCAGTCCGTGTGGCCCTGAAGGTGCCATTCTCGCAGCTGGCGGCAGGCCTCGTCGATTACCCAGTTTCCAATTGGAATAATCAGCCCGGTTTTCTCTGCAAGCGGTAGAAACAGGTCGGGGGGCAGTAATCCCTGTTTGGGATGCTGCCAGCGTAACAGCGCTTCGAATCCGATGACCGGCCCGGCAGGGGCGTGGAATTTAGGTTGATAAAGCAGACGTAACTCATTACGGTCGATGGCCTGCCACAGATCATTCATCAGCTGAAGATGCGTCTGCGCCAGCGTATTCATTGACGGCTGAAAGAAGTGATAACCGTTACGACCCATATGTTTCGTGTGGTACATCGCAGCATCAGCGTTAAACATCAGTTCACGATCGGTTTTGCCATCGTGTGGATAGAGCGCAATGCCAATGCTCAGGGTGACCATCAGTTCGTAAGGATCGAGATGGAACGGGCTATCAATGACACGTACCAGTGAATTTGCCAGTGAGGCAGCATCATCCGGGGTAGTGGTTTCGGCCAGCAGGACGAATTCATCCCCACCGATACGCGCCAGCGTGTACTGACCTTTCAACTGCAACAGCAAACGCTGAGTCACCGCAACCAGAAGCTTGTCACCGACATCATGACCATAGGCATCGTTGACGGTTTTAAAGCCATCAAGATCCATAAACATCAGCGCGAAAGGGCTTCCTTCGCGATCGGCCTTGCTGATGGCCTGATCGAGGCGATCCTCAAGCAGAATACGATTGGGTAAGCGCGTCAGCGTATCATGCAACGCCAGCTGAGCGAGTTCACGGTTAGCTTCTGCCAGTGATGAGGCCAGCAGCGAGGTACGAGCCTGAAGGCGGGCATCGAACATCGACACCAGCAGCGTAATCCCCAGAATAGCGAGCGCGACCACGCTAACCAGTATCGCCAGCCAGCTCCCGTTAATACCATGATGGTGGACCATCGTCGACATTGGAAATTGTGCTGCTTCCATGCCGGCGTAATGCATGCCAGCGATAGCGATGCCCATGGTGATCGCCGCCCCCAGACGCATCAACGCCATTCGTGCAGCTTCCTGACGTAAACGGAACGTCAGCCAAAGAGCGGCCAGTGAAGCGGCAAGGGCTATGCCCACAGAGATAGCCATCCACGTTTTATCCCAGACAATACCCGGAGTGACCTCCAGGGCAGCCATACCGGTGTAGTGCATGGTAACTATGCCTGCACCCATCACGACGGCGCCAGGCAGCAGTCGGCGCAAATGTAGCTGCTCGCCGCTAACGAGCCACAGGGCGAACATTGACGAGCTGATGGCGATAATCATCGAAAGCACGGTCAGGGTCGCGTTGTAACTCATGCTCATGGAAAGATCCATCGCCAGCATACCGATGAAATGCATCGCCCACACGCCAATCCCCATCGAAACACCGCCACCTGCCAGCCAGACGCGTGCAGCGACGCCCTGGCTTCCGGCAACGCGCGCAGCCATATTCAGCGCGGTATAGGCGGCAAGAATGGCGACAATAAAGGAGATGACGACGAGGATTTGGTTGTATTGGCTAACCAGCATGGTCTGTTCACTCGTTGTGAGACGTTAAGCAAGAGCGGTTGGAAAGGGCACAGACATTATCATCGTCAGGAAATGACGAAAAGTGATTTAAGCCCCTGTTTTTATTGGGTGATAACAGAGGGGTACAGGATGGAAGAGGCTAGTCCAGCTCTGAGCAGTTGACCAGTTTTAGCGGGTTCACGGAATTCATATTGCGACATTTATCGGTTTCGGTGCTCATCAGTTCAATCCACTGCATCAGCAGCGCATCGAAAATGAAAACAGAGACAGCAAAAACGACCAGCCACCAGTATTTACGAATCATGTGTCATTCCGCGAAAAGAGAGCCTGTAAGGTGGTGGAAATATACACGAAAAGCGGGCGTTGAAAAGTGGGGAAGGAGAAGGTTTACAAAGCGTTGACGGTCGCTCATCCGTGCAATAAAAAAGGCGCTTCCCCATGCCGAAGAGCGCCTTTTTAAACAAGCAGTTAGCTAATCGAAATTAGTTCATGCCGTATTTTTTCAATTTCTTACGCAGGGTACCACGGTTGATGCCCATCATCAGGGCAGCGCGGGTTTGATTACCACGGGTGTATTGCATCACCATGTCCAACAGTGGCTGTTCAACTTCAGCCAGTACCAGCTCATACAGGTCATTAACATCCTGACCGTTCAGTTGAGCAAAATAGTTCTTCAGTGCCTGTTTAACCGAGTCACG
Organism: Enterobacter sp. 301B; assembly: GCF_003850715.1. NCBI lineage: Bacteria > Pseudomonadati > Pseudomonadota > Gammaproteobacteria > Enterobacterales > Enterobacteriaceae > Enterobacter > Enterobacter sp. 301B. The sequence goes on along the minus strand of NZ_PQTC01000028.1, from coordinate 28,431 downwards.
CAGGGGCTTTTGAGTCACCTGATCCTGAGAGTTAACGGTAGAAACGGTCAGTACGTCAGAATTTACGCGTTGTTCGAACATAGTTCTGTCAGCTCTTTATTTCATTACGCAAGATTTTCGAAGTATGCCTCCAACGCCTCCAGCTGTTCGCTGGCATCCTCAATGGCGTTGAATGTGCGCCGAAACTGGTCATTTGGAGCGTGCTCCTGGAGATACCAGGATACGTGTTTACGCGCAATTCGGTACCCTTTTGCCTGGCCGTAGTGGTCATGCAGTTCCCGAACATGCGAACAAAGCAAGCGCTTAACCTCTGCCAGAGGCAGCGGGGCAAGCAGCTCCCCAGTGTCCAGATAATGCTGGATTTCCCGAAAGATCCAGGGTCTTCCCTGAGCGGCACGTCCTATCATCAGAGCATCAGCTCCCGTATAGTCGAGCACAGCTCTGGCTTTAAGCGGGTCAGTTATGTCGCCATTCGCGATAATCGGAATGGAAACTTTCTGCTTAACTGCCCGAATGCTGTCGTATTCAGCTTCACCGTTGAACAAACAGGCGCGAGTGCGTCCATGAATGGTCAGGGCCTGAATGCCACAGTCTTCGGCCAGTTGGGCAATCTCTACACAGTTACGGTGTTCCGGCGACCAACCCGTGCGAATCTTCAACGTAACAGGAACGTCCACTGCGCTGACAACCGCCGTCAGGATTGACTTCACCTGGTCGGGGTATTGCAGAAGGGCTGAACCTGCAAGCTTGCGATTCACCTTTTTGGCCGGGCAACCCATATTGATATCAATAATCTGGGCGCCACTTTCCACGTTAATACGCGCGGCATCTGCCATCTCTTCAGGCACGCTTCCGGCAATTTGCACGGTGCGGATACCTGGCTCATCCACGTGCACCATCCGAAGGCGGGACTTGTCGCTTTCCCAAACCTGCGGGTTAGACGACATCATCTCGGAAACGGTTAATCCTGCTCCCATCTCGTAGCACAGCGTCCTGAACGGCCGGTCGGTAATACCTGCCATTGGGGCTGCGATCAGGCGATTTCTAAGCTGGTGGTGTCCGATGCGCATGAGTTAAGAAATGACCATACTGTGACTGCAAGGCGGCGTATATTACGCATTTTTTGCACGAGATGAAAGGCCAAACTTTGAACAATCCTCTGTTGTAGATCAAGGAATCGCCAGTCATTCTTTTCGGATAAGATTATTCGCTATTTAAATCATTGTGTTATGAAGAAATGAACATTTTGTGGGCGCTTACAATTTCCCGTAACTTCTCATCATTTCTGAATAAATGAATCAATTGGCCGGGATAATCTGCTGCGATATGCAGCAGATTATGGCGCTTCTTTGCGATCTGCGTCGCATTTCAGCACAGGATATCAGCGCAAAAAATCGGCTTATTCAACAACCAGACGGCCATGAAGCGGCTGAACCGGGCGGCTGTTTTCGTGGTGCATAGTGTGAGTGAATTTTTGCAGCTGTTCAGCAGAGACGGTCAGCGGATGCTTGAGCACCAACCATGTCACCCCTTCTGAGCACGGTGGCGTGGTCAGGGAGCCGCTAAAACGCCAGTAGGTTTTATCCGCAGGCAGTAATTTATTCATATCGAGGGTTGGCTTAATTGTAACGTTCTGGTCAACCTGTCCTGGCATCACGCCCCAGAGTTTATCCAGCTCAGTGTTTGCCGCGCCCTGATCGAACATAACGGCAACGACCGTCAGTTCGCCGTCAGCGTTTTTATGGACCAGATGCATTTCCATTGCGTATTTTTTACCGTGCACCGTGTTTTCGGATGGTGCATGGAAATGGAACTGCTGTAACGTCCAGCGCTGTTTATCAAGCGTGATGCTGTCGCGTGTATCGGCATTTTCACTCGCCTGGATAGTATGGCCGTTGTTTGTCAGAATGACCGGGCCGTCGATATAGTGCGTTTCCAGCGGAGAGATGTGGGCTTTGACCGTGTTGTCTATGTTGACCGGCGACTGATACATTCCGCTTTTACACGTCTTGTACGCCTCGTCCAGTTCGCCCCAGTGTTCCGGTGCGCCTTCTCCCTGATAGCTCCAGTGTGATGCGTAAGCCGTAGCCGAAATCATGCTCAGCGCCAGCAGCGCTGCCTTACCTGAAATGTGTTTCATCGTATTCTTCCTGTGAATTTTATTATCCAAATCAATGATTAACATTATGATTTGTGCGGTTATTTTATCGAAGAAAGGATGAAGGGGGGAGAAAAAACCGAAGGGAAAAGGCGTGGTCAGACGACCACGCCAAAGACTTATTTTTTACGACCGGTGATGCGACACCACTCTTCTTTCTCGACAACCGGGTCGAGCGCAAAGAGATCGGCGTAGGCTTCACAGACGCTGTCTGCCTGGCTGGCAAGGATACCGGACAGGCCCAGCAGACCGCCTTCAACCGGCAGCACGCTGATTAACGGCGCCAGCTCGCGTAACGGGCCAGCCAGGATATTCGCGACCACCACATCCGCTTTCATGGCCTCTGGCTGTGCATCAGGCAGATACAGTTCAAGGCGATCGGAAACACCATTACGCTCGGCGTTATCACGGCTGGCCTGAATCGCCTGCGGATCGATGTCGATCCCGATGGCTTTTGCCGCGCCCAGTTTCAGCGCCGCGATAGCGAGGATCCCGGATCCGCAACCGAAGTCGATCACGGTTTTGCCTTCCAGATCCAGGCCATCCAGCCATTGCAGGCACAGGGAGGTTGTCGGGTGGGTACCGGTGCCGAACGCCAGACCCGGATCCAGCATTACGTTGACCGCATTTTCATCGGGAACGTCGCGCCAGCTTGGGCAGATCCACAGACGCTGACCAAACTGCATTGGATGGAAGTTGTCCATCCACTCGCGTTCCCAGTCTTTGTCTTCCAGCTGTTCGATTTTATGCGCGAAACCCGCGCCCAGCAGCGGATGGTTTTCCAGAATCGCCACGACCTCTTTCATGTCGGTTTCTGCATCGAACAGGCCGATAACGTCCGTATCACCCCACAGGCGCGTTTCGCCTGGTAGCGGCTCAAAGACCGGCGTGTCATGCGTGTCCTGGAACGTGATAGAGACCGAACCGGCCTCCATCAGCGCATCACTCAGTTCTTCGGCGTTCGCGCCGGTTGTGTTCAGTTTCAATTGGATCCACGGCATGGCAAAACTCTTTATTTATCAGTAGAAATCAGGGTGGCGGGTGGAACGGGACGGCCAAAACGGTTACCCACCACAAACGCCAGTAAACTTAACAGTAACGAAGGCACGATCGGGTGAAAGCCAAGATACTGAATTTTCAACGTGGCGAGAACGGCATACAGGACGCCCCCGACAATCATGCCGCTTAATGCACCCGCGGCATTCGCGCGTTCCCAGTACAGCCCCAGCACCAGCGGCCACAGGAAAACGGCTTCCAGCCCGCCAAAGGCGAGCAGGTTCAACCAGATGATCATCTCCGGTGGACGCCACGCGGCCAGCAGCAGCAACGCCCCCAGCACCAGGGTAATCACCGCCGACATGCGCTTGAGGCGTCGCTCATTTTCGACCTGTTCAGGGCGCAAATTCAGATAGAGATCTTTAATGATCGTAGCGGAACTTTGCAGCAACTGAGCGTTGATGGTCGACATAATGGCCGCCATGGGTGCGGCGAGGAAAATTCCGGCGGCAAACGGTGGAAGTACTTTCACCATCAGGGTTGGAATGACCAGATCCGGTACGGTAAGGTCAGGGATCACCGCGCGTCCCAGCGCGCCCGCCAGGTGCATACCAAACATCAGGATTGCCACCACAATTGTCCCGATAATAATCCCGCGGTGTACCGCTTTGCTGTCTTTATATGAGATGCAGCGCACGGCGGTATGCGGCAGGCCAATCACGCCAAAGCACACCAGCACCCAGAACGAGGTCATAAAGGTTGGAGAGAGGATGTCATCCGCCCCCTGCGGCGAGACCAGTTTCGGATCGATCGCTTCCAGGGTTTCAACCGCATGGCTCAGGCCCCCTGCGGCATGCACGATACCCACCAGCAGAACGAGAGTGCCAATGAGCATCACCATTCCCTGCATCGTATCGTTCAGAACGCTGGCACGGAACCCGCCAAACGCGGTGTACAGCGCGATACTCACACCGAAAATGACCAGACCCGTCTCGTAGGGGATCCCGGCTGCCGTTTCCAGCAGACGTGCGCCGCCGATAAACTGCACCGTCATCGCACCAATAAACGCCACCAGCAGACTCAGGCTTGCCAGCCATACCAGCAAGCGACTCTGATAGCGGGCAAACAGCATATCGTTCAGCGTCACGGCATTGTAGCGACGGGCCAGAATGGCAAACTTTTTACCCAGTATGCCCAGAGAGAGCCAGATGGCAGGCAGCTGGATCATGGCCAGCAGTACCCAGCCCAGTCCGTACTTATAAGCGGCGCCCGGGCCACCGATAAACGAGCTGGCGCTGATGTAAGTAGCGGTCAGCGTCATGGCCAGCACGACGCCCCCCATTGAGCGGCTCCCGAGGAAATACTCGTTCAGAAAGGTACCGGTTGAACGTTTACGCATCGCATAAACCGACAGGCCAAACACCAGGAACAGGTAAGCGACAAGCGGCAGAATGACTTCAAGCTGCATCATCGTCCTCCAGGGAGATATCGCGATAGATGAATTTCACCATCGCCCAGCACAGCACAATAAACACCAGCGGCAGCAGCAGGCAGGCCATTTCAAACCAGTGCGGGAGGGCGGTAATGCCAATCGCTGAATCAGGTAAGTAAGCAGTTACTAACCATGCAGCGAGATAGAGAAGGGTCAGCCACAGCGCCCAGCGCGCTTCTTTATGGGCCTGAACAAAACGTTTGTCCATTTTTTGTCCCTTGTGGATGAAGAAAGCGGGGATTGTACATGATGGGGCTTTGCGATCCCCAGAAATAAAAAAGGCCGGATAATCCGGCCTTTTAGCAACACTGGTCTCTTACTTCTCGTTCAGACCGAGTTTTTTCTCCAGGTAGTGGATGTTAGTACCACCATTCTGGAAGTGCTCGTCGCTCATGATGCGCATCTGGAGATCTACGTTGGTTTTGATCCCGTCGATGATCAGCTCCTGAAGGGCGTTCTTCATGCGGGCAATGGCCACGTCACGGTTTTCGCCGTAGCAGATCAGCTTACCGATCATTGAGTCATAATACGGCGGTACGGTGTAACCGGCGTAAATATGGGACTCCCAGCGCACACCAAAGCCACCCGGCGCGTGGAAACGCGTGATTTTACCCGGGCTTGGCAGGAAGGTGTTCGGGTCTTCGGCGTTGATACGGCACTCTACCGCATGGCCTTTAACCACAACTTCTTCCTGTTTGATGGACAGCGGCTGACCGGCTGCGATACGCAGCTGTTCTTTGATCAGGTCAACGCCGGTGATCATTTCGGTAACCGGGTGTTCAACCTGAATACGGGTGTTCATCTCAATGAAGTAGAACTCGCCGTTTTCGAACAGGAACTCAAAGGTACCCGCCCCGCGATAGCCGATATCGACACACGCTTTGGCGCAACGCTCACCGATGTAGCGACGCAGTTCCGGCGTAATGCCCGGCGCTGGCGCTTCTTCGACGACTTTCTGGTGACGACGCTGCATGGAGCAGTCACGTTCAGCCAGATAGATCGCGTTGCCCTGACCGTCAGCCAGCACCTGAATTTCGATGTGGCGTGGGTTTTCCAGGTATTTTTCCATGTACACCATGTCATTGCTGAAAGCCGCTTTCGCTTCCGCTTTGGTCATGGAGATGGACTGCGCCAGTTCAGCATCGCTGCGTACAACGCGCATACCGCGACCGCCGCCGCCGCCAGACGCCTTGATGATAACCGGGTAGCCAATGCGTTTAGCATGGGCGCGGTTAGCATCCATATCGTCGGTCAGCGGGCCGTCAGAGCCCGGTACGGTTGGCACGCCGGCTTTTTTCATCGCGGTGATGGCAGACACTTTGTCACCCATCAGGCGAATGGTGTCGGCTTTCGGGCCAATGAAGATAAAGCCAGAGCGTTCAACCTGCTCAGCAAAGTTGGCGTTCTCAGAGAGGAAACCATAACCCGGGTGAATCGCGACCGCGCCAGTGATTTCGGCGGCGCTGATGATCGCCGGGATGTTCAGATAGCTTTTTACGGACGGAGCCGGACCGATACAGACCGTCTCATCCGCCAGCAATACGTGTTTTAAATCGCGATCCGCGCTTGAGTGCACGGCCACGGTCTTGATGCCCAGTTCTTTACAGGCACGAAGAATACGCAGTGCAATCTCGCCACGGTTGGCGATAACAATTTTATCCAGCATGTTCGCCTCGTTACTCGATGACGACCAGCGGCTCGTCAAATTCTACCGGCTGACCACTTTCGACCAGAATCGCTTTCACAGTACCTGATTTGTCTGCTTCGATCTGGTTCATCATTTTCATGGCTTCAACGATGCACAGGGTATCGCCTACGTTGACTTTCTGACCCACTTCGATGAACGCTTTCGCGTCCGGGCTCGGGGTGCGGTAGAAAGTACCAACCATTGGGGAACGTACGATGTGACCACTGATTTCTGCAGCTGCTGCAGGTGCGGCTTCTGCTGCTGGTGCAACGGCTGCGGAGAGCGCAGGCTGCTGCACTGGCGCAGCATAAGCTTGCTGCATTACCGGGAAGCTAGCGGCTGGGGCTGCACGGCTGATGCGTACAGACTCTTCGCCTTCAGAAATTTCCAGTTCGGAGATGCCTGATTCTTCAACCAGCTCGATCAGTTTTTTAATCTTACGAATATCCATGAGTGGGTTCCGTACTCTTGTTTAGTGTGATTGTGACAAGCGTTTTACCGCTGTCTGTAAAGCGTATGAATAGCCGTCTGCACCCAGCCCACATATCACGCCAGCGGCGATATCTGACAAGTAGGAATGGTGGCGGAACGGCTCTCGGGCGTGCACGTTACTCAGATGGATCTCGATAAACGGGATACTCACCGCGAGCAGTGCGTCGCGTATAGCAACACTGGTGTGCGTAAACGCGGCCGGATTGATCAGGATATAGTCCACAGTGTCTTTAGCCTGATGAATACGGTCGATGATTGCGTACTCCGCGTTTGACTGAAAATGGTCCAAATCCACATTCAGCGAGGCTGCTTCCGTACCCAGACGGTTAACAATTTCGCTCAATGTCAGCGTGCCGTACTTCTCTGGCTCACGGGTGCCGAGCATGTTCAGGTTCGGTCCGTTCAATACTAAAATTTGGAATTTGTCAGCCATTGTGCCGCTATCTCCTGCGATTTTCGGGTAAAAAACAACATATACCCTCAACACGCAATTGTCACCCTTTCAGAGGCCAAAAACCCCTGTCCGGAAAACCGAAGTCGCACATTATAACGATTTCGTAGCATTTGGCAGCTAAATACTGGTCTTATCAGGGAAGATTATCAACCGCTATCCGAAAAAGATTCGCGGCTGATAAATAATCTGCGGGAAAACGCACAGTTTCGTGGACTATCGTACCCACTGGCGGAACTTCTTGTAACGCCATGCTAAAAGGGCCAATGCCAGCAGGGCGTAGATGACCGGCTGAGGAGATAAAATCTTCACCGACCACAGGTAATGGATGGGCGCGAGGATCGCGACAAGATAGACGAAGTTGTGCAGCAGTTGCCAGCGCCGTCCCATTTTTCGCTGCGCGTACTGCGTGGATGTCAGCGTCAGCGCCAGTAAAACCAGCCAGCTTACGATACCCAGCGTCAGATAAGGACGCGTAACCATTTCGCTGCCAAGGAGTGCCAGGTTGTTAATGCCCAGTTCCAGCAGGGCGTAACTGGTGAGATGCAGCGTCGCCCAGGCAAAACACCATAGCCCCAAAAGCCGACGGGTACGTATTAACAATGGCTGTTTAGCGTAGCGCGCCAGCGGTGAGACGAGCAAGGTCGCCAGCAAAAATTTCAGAGCCATCCGACCCGTAAAATGCTGAATATCTTTAGCCGGATCGGCACTGAACTGTCCCTGGCTGGCTGCCCAAAAGAGCCAGATAAAGGGGAGCAATCCGGCTAAATGCAGGAGTACCTTCAGCCAGGTTATCTGCTTTGCCGTTAAACGCACTTAGAAGTTCTCCCGTAAATTCAGCCCACGATAGAGGGATGCCACCTCATCTGCATAGCCGTTAAACAGCAGCGTTGGCTGGCGTTTAACATCCAGCGCGCCGCCGGAACCGATAAAACGTTCCGTCGCTTGCGACCAGCGTGGATGATCAACGTGCGGGTTAACGTTGGCAAAAAAACCATACTCATCTGGCGCTGCGAGGTTCCAGGTGGTGGGTGGGCGTTCACGGGTGAGCTTAATGCTGACGATCGATTTGATGCCCTTGAAACCGTATTTCCACGGTACGGTCAGGCGAATGGGCGCCCCGTTTTGCGGCGGCAGCGCTTTGCCGTAAACCCCGACGGTGAGCAGCGTAAGCGGATGCATGGCTTCGTCGAGACGTAAACCTTCAACGTAGGGATACTCCAGCCCGCCGCCGATAAACCGATCCTTCTGGCCTGGCATCTCGTCCGGGGCATAGCGCGTCTGGAAAGAAACATACTTCGCGTTGCTGGTGGGCTCAACCAGCGCCAGCAGTTTATGCAAAGGGAAACCTACCCACGGCACCACCATCGACCAGGCTTCCACACAGCGCATACGGTAAATGCGTTCTTCAAGTGGGAAGCGGGTGGTGAGGTCATGATGATCCAGCGTCAGCGGCTTTGCCACTTCGCCATCAATCTTCAGCGTCCAGGGATCGGTTTTCATGCTCCCGGCGTTGGCGGCAGGATCGGCCTTATCGAGGCCAAACTCATAGAAGTTGTTATAGCCGGTGACTTTATCTTCCGGCGTCAACGTCAGTTTATTCTGCCACTGCGCCGGTTTCGTGAAGTTAAGCGGTTCGCCAGAGGGGGCTTTCGGGCGGTCGTTGCCCTTAAACCAGTCGAGCAGATCGGCGTGGGCCGCAGGGGGGAGCGTCAGGGCAGTGGCGCTGATGCCAAGCATTTTCAGGATCTGGCGACGCTGTAGCATAAAGACAGACTCGGACGTTACGTCTGCTTCCGTCAGTTTTCGGGTTTTCATGGCATCCTCCGTCAGGCGTTTTTCTAAGCATGACGGAGGAGGAGGGTTAGCGCGAATATGTCACGAAAATTTGAAGATTAGGCGATTTTAACCAGCGCACGACCGTGGAACTGGTTGTCCATGATTTTATTGGCGTACTCTGGCGCCTGGCTCAGGGTAATCTCAGTGGCGCTCTGCTCATAGAATGAGGCTGGCAGATCCCGCGCCAGACGTTCCCAGGCCTCAGCCCGCCGCTCGGCTGGGGTCATGACCGAATCGACACCCTGAAGACGCACGTTACGCAGAATAAATGGCATCACCGTCGTCGGCAGGGCAAAACCACCCGCCAGACCACAGGCCGCCACGCAGCCACCGTAATTCATTTGCGCCAGCACCTTCGCCAGCACTTTGTCGCCGACGGTATCTACAGCGCCAGCCCAGACCTGTTTTTCCAGCGGACGGGTCTCGGCGAATTCGTCGCTGCTCAGAATACGGCTTGCGCCCAACTGACGTAGATAATCATGCGTACTTTCGCGGCCAGAGACGGCGGCGACCTGGTACCCCAGCTTGTGCAGCAGCGTGACGGCCGTGCTGCCCACGCCACCGCTGGCGCCGGTCACGACAATTTCGCCAGAGTCAGGACGGATCCCGGCCTCTTCCAGCGCCATCACGCAGAGCATGGCGGTGAAACCTGCCGTGCCGACGATCATCGCCTTACGGCCGTCCAGGCCTTTCGGCATCGGGACCAGCCAGTCACCTTTTACGCGCGCCTGCGCTGCCAGTCCTCCCCAGTGGTTTTCACCTACGCCCCAGCCGGTGAGCAGCACCTGCTGTCCGGCGTGAAAACGCGGATCTTCACTGGTATGCACGCGGCCAGCCAAGTCGATGCCTGGCACCATTGGGAAATTTCGGATGATTTTACCTTTTCCCGTAATGGCCAGTGCATCTTTATAGTTCAGGCTTGACCAGTCGATATCTACGGTCACGTCGCCCTCCGGCAGGCGGCTCTCGTCAATGGCTTGCACCGAGGCAACGGTTTTGCCGTCCTGCTGTTCTAAGATCAAAGCCTGCATACAGGGTCCTCACTAGGATTGATGATGGGAAAATATGTACTGAAGACTATACTCGCTCAATGAAACGCAGTGCCGATTTAACGCAATAAATTGCCAGATACACCAGGTTTGGTAGTATGCCGCATTTGAAATGCAAGTTAGCGCTCACTTGCGACCCCTTCAACCCACGGAGTAATCTCAAGGATGCGATTAACGACGAAGTTCTCAGCTTTTATCACCTTGCTGACGGGACTGACCATATTTGTCACGCTAATCGGCTGCTCGCTGAGCTTTTATAATGCCATCCAGGATAAGCTGGTTAACCGGGTAGAATCGGTTGCATCGGTTATCGACACTCGCCTGATTACAACCTCCTTCCCGACACTTTCGCGTGAACTGGATGAGTTAATGGTGCCTGTGGATATCGTGCAGATCGACATTAAACAGGGGAAGCAGACCGTTTTCAGCCATACCCGTCAGGGCAGCTACCGTCCTGCCGGCACGGTAGATCAGTATCGGGACATAACGGTACGCTCACTTAAACATCCGGGTATGACAATCCATCTGATGTACCAGGATCCGATGAGCAACTATTTACGCTCGCTCATGACCACCGCGCCCTTAACCATCGCCGTTGCCTTGATCGTCCTGCTGATTTTCCTCGCCGTTCGCTGGCAGCGTCGTCAACTTTCCGGCCAGGAACTGCTGGAAACACGCTCGGTGCGAATACTGAATGGCGAGCGGGGTCCGCAGGTACGGGGATCGGTTTATGAATGGCCATCACGTACCAGTAGCGCCCTGGACGTGCTGCTCTCCGAAATCCAGTTTGCCAGCGATCAGCGTAGCCGTATGGACACGTTGATTCGCTCCTACGCCGCGCAGGATAACAAAACGGGCCTTAACAACCGTCTCTTCTTTGATAATCAGCTGGCTACGCTTCTTGATGATCCCGAAAAGGTGGGGACGCATGGCGTGGTAATGATGATTCGCCTGCCCGACTTCGATCTGCTCCGTGATACCTGGGGCCAGCGCGTGGCGGAAGAGAACCTCTTCACGCTGATTAACCTGCTGTCCACCTTTATTATGCGCTACCCCGGCGCGTTACTGGCACGCTACCACCGCAGCGACTTTGCTGTCTTGCTGCCGCATCGCACCTTAAAGGAGTCCGAGAGTATCGCCAGCCAGCTGTTGAAAGCCGTCGATGCGCTACCCCAGAGCAAAATGCTCGACCGCGACGATATGGTGCATATGGGCATCTGTGCCTGGCGCGGCGGTCAGTCGACGGAGCAGGTGATGGAACATGCAGAAGCGGCCACACGCAACGCCGTATTGCAGGGGGCGAACGGCTGGGCGGTCTATGATGATACGCTACCGGAAAAAGGGCGCGGCAACGTACGCTGGCGAACCCTGATTGAACAGATGCTGAGCCGGGGTGGACCGCGCATCTATCAAAAACCGGCGGTCATAAAAAATGGTCATGTCCATCATCGTGAGCTGATGTGCCGTATTTTTGATGGGACCGAGGAGGTTATCTCCGCAGAGTATTTGCCGATGGTGCTGCAATTCGGATTGTCCGAAGAGTATGACCGCCAGCAAATCACCCGCCTCATTCCGTTTTTATCGTACTGGCCTGAAGAAAATCTGGCTTTACAGGTGACCGTCGAATCGCTGATCCGTCCGCGTTTTCAGCGTTGGTTACGTGACACGTTAATGCAATGCGAAAAATCGCAACGCAAACGCATTATTTTTGAACTTGCAGAGGCAGATGTAGGTCAACACATCAGCCGGTTGCGCTCGGTCGTGCGTTTAATCAATGCGCTTGGGGCTCGCGTGGCGGTAACACAGGCGGGTCTTACCCTGGTCAGCACCAGCTGGATCAAAGAGCTGGATGTCGAATTATTGAAGCTGCATCCGGGTCTGGTAAGGAATATCGAAAAGCGCACGGAAAACCAGCTGCTGGTACAAAGCCTGGTGGAGGCGTGCAAAGGAACGCAAACGCAAGTATTTGCCGCAGGCGTACGTTCACGCAGTGAATGGCAGATGTTGACAGAGCGCGGCGTGACGGGCGGTCAGGGGGATTTTTTTGCCGCCTCTCAGCCGCTTGACACCAATGTGAAAAAATATTTGCAAAGATACTCTGTTTGACCTGCCGTTTACTTTGTTTTCACGTAGAATATCGCGCCTGTAGCTTTGAGTAAGACGAGCATAAAAGCCAGTGAACGACCTTTTATAGGTTACAAGTGAAAGTGAGGGACGCTGCTGTTTACTCAGCCCTGAGGGATTCAGGGGATGAATTTGTAACAAAGGAAACGTGCTGCACTAATTTTCACCGTAGCAGACGATTTTTGCGCCTTGTCGCTGCTGCGTGTGGTTGGTAAAGTAAGCGGATTTTGTTTTCCGCCCCAGCTTTCAGGATTATCCCTTAGTATGTTGAAAAAATTTCGTGGCATGTTTTCCAATGACCTGTCCATTGACCTGGGTACCGCGAATACCCTTATCTATGTAAAAGGACAAGGCATCGTATTGAATGAGCCTTCCGTTGTGGCCATTCGTCAGGATCGTGCTGGCTCGCCAAAAAGCGTGGCCGCAGTAGGCCATGATGCGAAGCAGATGCTGGGCCGTACGCCGGGCAACATTGCCGCGATCCGCCCAATGAAAGATGGCGTTATTGCTGACTTCTTCGTGACCGAAAAAATGCTTCAGCACTTCATCAAGCAGGTTCACAGCAACAGCTTCATGCGCCCAAGCCCGCGCGTACTGGTGTGTGTGCCGGTTGGCGCAACCCAGGTTGAACGCCGTGCAATCCGTGAATCCGCTCAGGGTGCCGGTGCGCGTGAAGTGTTCCTGATTGAAGAACCGATGGCTGCGGCAATTGGTGCGGGTCTGCCGGTTTCTGAAGCAACCGGTTCTATGGTGGTGGATATCGGTGGCGGTACCACTGAAGTGGCCGTTATCTCCCTGAACGGCGTGGTGTACTCCTCTTCCGTGCGTATCGGCGGCGACCGTTTCGACGAAGCCATCATCAATTACGTTCGCCGTAACTACGGCTCTCTGATCGGTGAAGCGACCGCAGAGCGTATCAAGCATGAAATCGGTTCTGCCTATCCGGGTGATGAAGTTCGCGAGATCGAAGTTCGCGGTCGTAACCTGGCAGAAGGCGTGCCACGCGGATTCACCCTGAACTCCAACGAAATCCTGGAAGCGTTGCAGGAGCCGCTGACCGGCATCGTGAGCGCGGTGATGGTTGCGCTGGAACAGTGCCCGCCAGAGCTGGCCTCCGATATCTCCGAGCGCGGTATGGTTCTGACCGGTGGTGGTGCGCTGCTGCGTAACCTCGACCGCCTGTTAATGGAAGAGACAGGTATTCCTGTCGTAGTTGCAGAAGATCCACTGACTTGCGTCGCCCGTGGTGGTGGCAAGGCGCTGGAAATGATCGACATGCACGGCGGCGACTTGTTTAGCGAAGAGTAGTCGGGTGTGAGAGGGTAGCAAATGGCTACCCTTTCTCTCTGACGCGAGAATACGCATAGCCTATGAAGCCAATTTTTAGCCGTGGCCCGTCGCTACAGTTTCGCCTGATCCTGGCGGTTCTGGTGGCGCTCGGGGTCATTATTGCCGATAGCCGCCTCGGTACGTTCAGCCAGATCCGAACGTACATGGATACCGCCGTCAGTCCTTTCTACTTTATTTCAAATGGTCCCCGTGAACTGCTCGACTCCGTGTCGCAAACGCTTTCATCGCGTGACCAGCTCGAACTCGAAAACCGTGCATTACGCCAGGAACTGCTGCTGAAAAACAGCGAGCTACTGATGCTGGGGCAATATAAGCAGGAAAACGCGCGTCTGCGGGAACTGCTTGGCTCGCCGCTGCGCCAGGATGAACAGAAAATGGTCACCCAGGTGATCTCCACCGTAAACGATCCATACAGCGATCAGGTGGTGATTGATAAAGGCAGCGTGAACGGCGTATACGAAGGTCAGCCTGTCATCAGCGATAAAGGCGTTGTGGGCCAGGTCGTGGCGGTTGCCAAACTGACCAGCCGTGTGCTGCTGATTTGCGATGCCACCCATGCACTGCCGATTCAGGTGCTGCGTAACGATATTCGCGTAATTGCCGCCGGTAATGGTTGTACGGACGATCTGCAACTGGAACACCTGCCCGCCAACACGGATATCCGCGTGGGTGACGTGCTGGTGACGTCTGGTCTGGGCGGTCGTTTCCCTGAAGGCTACCCGGTTGCGGTTGTCTCTTCCGTGAAGCTCGACACTCAACGTGCCTACACCGTGATCCAGGCGCGTCCAACGGCTGGCTTGCAGCGTTTACGCTACCTGCTGCTGCTATGGGGCGCCGATCGCAACGGCGCTAACCCGATGACGCCGGAAGATGTGCATCGCGTGGCCAATGAGCGCCTGATGCAGATGATGCCGCAGGTGCTGCCTGCGCCGGATGCAATGGGGCCACCTGCGCCCGTACCGGCTCCGGCGACGGGGTTAACGCAGCCGCTACCGGATGCGCCGCCACCGCCGCAAGTCTCGGGTGGAGGGCAGTAGTGGCCAGTTATCGTAGCCAGGGGCGCTGGGTAATCTGGCTCTCATTCCTCGTTGCATTGTTGCTGCAAATTATGCCCTGGCCGGACGACATTCTTGTTTTCCGGCCAAACTGGGTATTACTCATTTTGCTCTACTGGATCCTTGCCCTGCCGCACCGCGTAAATGTCGGCACAGGTTTTGTGATGGGTGCCATACTGGATCTTATCAGTGGCTCTACGCTTGGCGTCCGCGCCTTATCCATGAGCATTATTGCGTATCTCGTTGCACTCAAATTCCAGCTCTTTCGTAACCTTGCGCTCTGGCAACAGGCGCTGGTGGTGATGTTGTTGTCGCTCGCTGCGGATATCGTTGTTTTCTGGGCAGAGTTTTTAGTGATCAACGTCTCTTTCCGACCGGAAGTGTTCTGGAGTAGTGTAGTAAACGGTGTGCTCTGGCCGTGGCTGTTCCTGCTGATGCGTAAAATTCGCCAGCAGTTTGCCGTGCAATAAAAGGTTTCTATGACGTCTTTGTATCTTGCCTCCGGTTCTCCGCGTCGCCAGGAACTGCTCGCGCAGTTGGGTGTATCCTTCGAACGCATCGTTACCGGTATCGAAGAAAAACGTGCTGAGGGCGAAAGCGCTCAGCAGTATGTCGCCCGTCTGGCGCGTGAAAAAGCGCAGGCGGGCGTTGCATGCGTGCCGCGTGACTTACCGGTGCTGGGGGCCGATACCATCGTCATTCTCAATGGTGAGGTGCTTGAGAAACCCCGCGACGCAGACCATGCGGCGCGGATGCTGCGTAACATGTCCGGACAAACCCATCAGGTGATGACGGCGGTAGCGCTGGCAGACAGCCAGTACGTTCTGGATTGCCTTGTGGTAACGGAAGTGACGTTCAGAGTCCTCACCGACGAGGAGATCGCCGGCTATATCGCCAGCGGTGAACCTATGGATAAAGCAGGTGCATACGGTATTCAAGGGTTGGGTGGCTGTTTTGTCAGGAAGATAAATGGCAGCTATCACGCCGTAGTCGGCTTACCGCTGGTGGAAACGTATGAGTTGCTGAGCAATTTTAACTCACTGCGTGAGGGAAGGGATAATTATGACGGCTGAATTGTTGGTAAACGTAACGCCATCGGAAACCCGTGTGGCCTACATTGATGGTGGCATTCTTCAGGAAATTCATATTGAGCGTGAAGCGCGGCGCGGAATCGTAGGCAATATCTACAAAGGTCGTGTCAGTCGTGTACTGCCGGGTATGCAGGCGGCTTTTGTAGATATTGGGCTCGATAAAGCGGCGTTTTTGCACGCCTCCGACATCATGCCGCATACCGAATGCGTGGCAGGCGAAGAGCAAAAACAGTTTGCCGTGCGCGACATCTCTGAGCTGGTGCGTCAGGGCCAGGATCTGATGGTGCAGGTGGTAAAAGATCCGCTGGGCACCAAAGGCGCGCGTCTGACCACCGACATCACCCTTCCTTCACGTTATCTGGTCTTTATGCCGGGGGCGTCGCACGTCGGCGTGTCACAGCGTATTGAGAGCGAAAGCGAGCGTGAACGCCTGAAAAAGGTGGTCAGCGCCTACTGCGACGAGCAGGGCGGGTTTATTATCCGTACCGCAGCGGAAGGGATCAGCGAAGAAGACCTGGCCTCGGATGCGGCCTATCTGAAGCGCGTCTGGACCAAAGTGATGGAGCGTAAAAAACGCAACCAGACCCGCTACCGGCTGTACGGTGAGCTGGCG
The DNA here is from genome assembly GCF_003850715.1 of Enterobacter sp. 301B. NCBI lineage: Bacteria > Pseudomonadati > Pseudomonadota > Gammaproteobacteria > Enterobacterales > Enterobacteriaceae > Enterobacter > Enterobacter sp. 301B. The sequence continues at coordinate 12,034 of NZ_PQTC01000028.1, read as the reverse complement.
CTCGCTCAGCGCGTATTGCGTGATTTCGCCGATGCGCAGCTCGACCGAATCCGCGTGGACTCGCGTCTGACGTACGAAGCCTTACTGGAGTTCACCGCCGAGTACATCCCGGAAATGCCGGGGCTGCTGGAGCATTACACCGGACGCCAGCCGATATTTGATCTCTATGACGTTGAAAACGAAATCCAGCGTGCGCTGGAGCGTAAGGTTGAGCTGAAATCGGGTGGCTATCTGATCATCGATCAAACCGAAGCGATGACCACCGTCGACATCAACACCGGCGCGTTTGTCGGCCATCGCAACCTCGATGACACCATCTTTAATACCAATATAGAAGCGACGCAGGCCATCGCACGCCAGCTTCGCCTGCGTAATCTGGGCGGTATTATCATCATCGACTTTATCGATATGAATAATGAAGACCACCGCCGTCGCGTGCTGCACTCCCTGGAGCAGGCGCTGAGTAAAGATCGCGTGAAAACCAGCATCAATGGCTTCTCGCAGCTCGGTCTGGTGGAAATGACCCGGAAACGGACCCGCGAAAGCGTGGAACATGTCCTGTGTAATGAGTGTCCAACCTGCCATGGACGCGGAACGGTAAAGACGGTGGAGACGGTCTGCTACGAGATCATGCGTGAGATTGTCCGTGTCCATCATGCCTACGACTCAGACCGTTTTCTGGTCTATGCTTCCCCTGCGGTGGCAGAGGCCCTGAAAGGGGAAGAGTCGCACGCGCTGGCGGAAGTGGAAATCTTTGTCGGCAAACAGGTAAAAGTGCAAATTGAGCCGCTCTATAACCAGGAGCAGTTTGACGTCGTCATGATGTAAACGCAGTTCGCTGCGAGATTTAAGGCTGACAAGGAGAGACGCGTGAGGCGATTGCCGGGGATTTTACTGCTTACAGGGGCAACGCTGGTCGTGATTGTCGCGTTGCTCGTGAGCGGGCTGCGTCTCGCCTTGCCGCATCTGGACAGCTGGCGGCCGCAGATCCTGGCAAAAATCGAATCTGCCACCGGTCTGCCGGTGGACGTGAGCCATATCGAGGCAAGCTGGCAGAACTTTGGCCCGACGCTTGATGCGCGGGATATCAGCGCCAGCCTGAAAGATGGCGGCCATCTTAAAATCAAACGCGTCACCCTGGCGCTGGATGTCTGGCAAAGCCTGCTGCATCTGCGCTGGCAGTTTCGCGATTTCACCTTCTGGCAACTTCAGCTGATGACCAACACGCCGCTGCAAAGCGGCGACAGCGATCGTGGGCTGGAAACCAGCCGTATCAGCGATCTCTTCCTGCGTCAGTTCGATCATTTCGATCTCCGCGACAGCGAAGTGAGCTTTATAACCCTTTCCGGACAGCGCGCTGAGCTGGCGATCCCACAGCTGACCTGGCTCAACGGGAAAGATCGCCACCGCGCCGAGGGGCAGGTGAATCTCTCCAGCCTGAACGGGCAGCACGGCGTTATGCAGGTGCGGATGGATCTGCGCGACGACAATGGCCTGCTGAACAACGGCAGGGTGTGGCTACAGGCGGACGATGTGGACGTGAAGCCGTGGCTGGGTGAGTGGCTACAGCAGAACATGCAGCTGGAAACCGCGCGCTTCAGCCTGGAAGGCTGGATGACCCTGACGAACGGGGCGTTCGCCAGCGGCGATATCTGGCTTAAGCAGGGGGGCGCGAGCTGGAAGGGGGAAAACCATCAGCATCAGCTTTCCGTCGATAACCTCACCGCACACGTGACGCAGGATAAAGGCGGCTGGCAGTTCGCTATTCCGGATACGCGCATCTCCATGGATAACAAACCCTGGCCGCGCGGCGCACTGACGCTGGCGTGGATGCCGGAGCAGGACGTCGGCGGGATAAACGGTAAACGCAGCGATGAGTTGCGTATCCGCGCCAGTAACCTGGATCTGACGGCGATCGAAGGGCTGCGTTCAATGGCCGCAAAACTCTCCCCGGAGCTGGGCGAAATCTGGCTGGCGACGCAGCCGAGCGGGCAGATAAACCGGCTGGCGCTGGATATTCCGCTCCAGGCCACGGAAAAGACGCGTTTTCAGGCGGCATGGAAAAATCTCGCATGGAAACAGTGGAAGCTGCTGCCGGGTGCCGAGCACTTCAGCGGTAAACTGGAAGGAAGCGTGGAAAACGGCAGGCTGACGGCAGAAATGCAGGAAGCAAAAATGCCGTACGAAACGGTCTTCCGTGCGCCACTGGAGATCGAAAAGGGAAACGCCACCCTCAACTGGCTGAAGAATGACAAAGGTTTTCAGCTCGATGGTCGCGATATTGATGTAAAAGCCAAAGCGGTACATGCCCGCGGTAATTTCCGTTATCTACAGCCTGAAGGCGATGAGCCGTGGCTGGGCATTCTGGCAGGCATCAGCACGGATGACGGTTCGCAGGCGTGGCGCTACTTCCCGGAAAACCTGATGGGGAAAGCGCTGGTAGACTATCTCAGCGGCGCCATTCAGGGCGGTCAGGCGGATAACGCCACGCTGGTCTACGGCGGCAATCCGCACCTGTTCCCGTATAAGCATAACGAAGGCCAGTTCCAGGTTCTGGTGCCGCTACGCAACGCCACCTATGCCTTCCAGCCGGACTGGCCCGCGCTGAAGAATCTGAATATCGAACTCAACTTCCTGAATGACGGCTTGTGGATGAAGACGGACAGCGTTGCGCTGGGCGGCGTAACGGCAAGCAACCTGACGGCAAACATCCCGGATTACTCCAAAGAGAAACTGCTGATTGATGCGGATATTAAGGGGCCGGGTAAAGCGGTTGGCCCATATTTTGAAGATACGCCGCTGGATGACTCCCTGGCGGCCACTCTCCAGCAGTTGCAGTTAGATGGTGATGTGAATGCTCGCTTACATCTGGATATCCCGCTCGACGGTGAAATGACCACCGCCAAAGGCGACGTTCGTCTGAACAATAACAGCCTCTATATCAAGCCGCTGGACAGCACGCTGAAAAACCTTAGCGGTCAGTTCAGCTTTGTTAACGGCAATCTGAAAAGTAAGCCGCTGAAAGCGACCTGGTTCAATCAACCCGTCAATATCGATTTCTCCACCACCGAGGGCGATAAAGCCTACCAGGTGGCGGTCAATATGGACGCGAACTGGCAGCCGTCACGCATGGATGTTCTGCCGAAGCCGATTGAGAATGCGGTGGTCGGCGCGGTGTCATGGAATGGCAAGGTCGCCATCGACCTGCCTTATCATGCCGGTGCGCGCTATAACGTCGACATTACGGGCGATCTGAAAAACCTCAGTAGCCAGCTTCCCGCACCGCTGAACAAGAAAAGCGGTGAAGCACTGCCCGTCAACGTAAAGGTTGCGGGCAACCTTAACAGCTTCGATTTAACCGGAAACGCTGGCGGAACAAACCACTTCAACAGCCGCTGGCTGCTTAACCGCAAGCTGACGCTGGACAGGGCGATCTGGACGACTGACAGCCGTACCACGCCGCCGCTGCCGGAGCATGCGGGCATTGAACTGAATCTCCCGCCGATGGATGGCGCAGAGTGGCTGGCACTGTTTCAGAAAGGTGTCGGGCAAAACGTCGATCAAACGGCGCAGTTCCCGCAGTCCATTACCTTGCGCACGCCTGCGCTGACGCTGGGTGGGCAGCAGTGGAACAACCTGAGTATTGTCTCCCGGCCGACGGTGAACGGCTCAAAGGTCGAGGCGCAGGGGCGTGAAATTAACGGTTCGTTGACGATGCGCGATAACGCGCCATGGCAGGCGGCTATCCGTTATCTCTATTACAACCCGACCTTTACGGCGTCTAAAACACAGTCGACAAGTACGTCTCCTTTCAGCAGCAGTGGAACGTCGCGCGTGGATTTCAGCAACTGGCCCGATCTCCAGCTGCGCTGTGCGGAGTGCTGGCTGTGGGGACAGAAATATGGCCGTATCGACGGTGATTTTGCTATTCAGGGCAATACGCTGAGCCTCTCTGGTGGGCTGGTGGATACCGGCTTTGGCCGCATGACTGCCGCTGGCGAGTGGGTGAACAAACCGGGTGAACAGCGCACCTCTTTGAAGGGCGATATTAAAGGCAACAAGCTGGACGCAGCGGCTAACTTCTTTGGGATCAGCACGCCGCTTCGCGGATCGTCCTTCGATGTGAATTACGATCTGCACTGGCGCGCGGCACCGTGGCAGCCGGACGTTGCCTCGCTGAACGGTATCCTCAGAACCCGTTTTGGTAAGGGACAAATTGCCGATGTTAGCACCGGTCATGCAGGGCAAATACTGCGCCTGCTGAGCTTTGACGCGCTGCTGCGCAAGCTGCGCTTCGATTTCAGCGATACCTTCAACGACGGTTTCTATTATGACTCCATTCGCGGAACGGCCTGGATCAAGGACGGCGTGATGCATACCGATGATACGCTGCTGGACGGCCTGGAAGCGGACATCGCCATGAAAGGATCAGTGAACCTCGTGCGCCGGGAGCTGGATATGGAAGCGGTTGTTGCCCCGGAAATCTCCGCTACAGTGGGTGTCGCTACCGCTTTTGTGGTCAATCCGATAATTGGCGCGGCGGTATTTGCCGCCAGCAAAGTGCTGGGGCCGCTCTGGAGCAAAGTCTCGATTCTGCGTTACCGCATTACGGGCCCAATCGATAAACCGCAGATTAATGAAGTGCTGCGCCAGCCGCGCAAAGAAGCACAGCAATGATTTGACGTGGGCAGGTAATTGCCTCACTCTCAATAATATTGATTTTATACCGCCACTGGCGGCAACGAACGAGTAGCAATACGATGAGTCTGAACCTGGTAAGTGAACATTTGCTCGCAGCGAACGGCCTGAGCCATCAGGACCTGTTCTCCATTCTTGGTCAACTGACCGAACGCCGCCTCGACTACGGCGATCTCTATTTCCAGTCGAGCTATCACGAATCCTGGGTTTTAGAAGACAGCATCATTAAAGATGGTTCTTATAACATTGACCAGGGCGTCGGCGTGCGCGCCGTCAGCGGCGAAAAAACCGGTTTTGCTTATGCAGACCAGATAAGCCTGGCCGCGCTGGAGCAGAGCGCGCAGGCGGCGCGAACCATTGTGCGTGATACCGGCGACGGTCGCGTGAAAACCCTGGGTGAAGTGCAGCACGCTGCGCTTTATACCAGCATCGACCCACTGCAAAGCATGAGCCGCGAAGAGAAGCTGGACATCCTGCGTCGCGTGGACAAAGTGGCTCGCGCGGCGGACAAACGCGTGCAGGAAGTCTCTGCCAGTCTGAGCGGGGTCTATGAGCTGATTCTGGTGGCGGCGACGGACGGTACGCTGGCCGCCGACGTGCGTCCGCTTGTGCGCCTCTCTATCAGCGTGCAGGTGGAAGACGACGGCAAGCGCGAGCGCGGCTCAAGCGGTGGCGGCGGTCGTTTTGGCTACGACTGGTTCCTCGGCGACGTTGACGGCGAAGCGCGCGCGGATGCGTGGGCAAAAGAAGCCGTGCGCATGGCGCTGGTCAACCTGTCTGCCGTGGCGGCACCTGCCGGTACGCTGCCGGTGGTTCTGGGCGCAGGCTGGCCTGGCGTGCTGCTGCACGAAGCGGTCGGTCACGGCCTGGAGGGGGATTTCAACCGTCGCGGGACGTCCGTATTCAGCGGTCAGATGGGGCAGCTTGTCTCCTCCGAGCTGTGTACCGTGGTGGATGATGGCACCATGCTCGACCGTCGCGGCTCGATTTCTATCGACGATGAAGGCACGCCGGGCCAGTACAACGTGCTGATCGAAAATGGCGTACTGAAAGGTTACATGCAGGACAAGCTTAACGCGCGTCTGATGGGCGTTGCGCCAACGGGTAACGGTCGTCGCGAATCCTACGCGCACCTGCCGATGCCGCGCATGACCAACACCTACATGCTGCCGGGTAAATCCACGCCGCAGGAGATTATCGAATCCGTTGATTACGGTATCTTCGCGCCAAACTTTGGCGGCGGCCAGGTGGATATCACCTCCGGTAAATTTGTCTTCTCTACCTCAGAGGCGTATCTGATTGAGAAGGGCAAAGTGACCAAAGCGGTGAAGGGCGCAACCCTGATTGGCTCTGGCATTGAGGCCATGCAGCAGATTTCCATGGTGGGTAACGACCTGAAGCTGGATAACGGCGTGGGCGTTTGCGGCAAAGAGGGTCAGAGCCTGCCGGTAGGCGTGGGCCAGCCAACCCTGAAGGTCGATAACCTGACGGTGGGCGGCACGGCGTAATTTTTTCATTTTCCCCTCACCCTAACCCTCTCCCCAACGGGGAGAGGGGACTGCTCCGTGCCGTCTTTTCTCCCTCGCCCCTTTGGGGAGAGGGCCGGGGTGAGGGGGGAGGCCTACTCTTTCCTTCTTCCCCGCATCCCCTGAAACAGCTCTGCCACTTCCACAAAATAGTCCGTCAGATAGTTAATACAGACCTGCACCTTCAGCGGCAGCTTGTCCTTTTCGGTATAGAGCGCGTACACCGGGCGCGGATCCGACTGGTAGCGCGGGAAGAGGATCTCCAGTTCGCCGCTGTTGATCTCGTTGATCACCCACATCAGCGGCACGTAGGCGATCCCGGCCCCGGCCACCAGCCAGCGTGAGATGGTCATCGGATCGTTGGTCACGAAGCGGCCTTCAGGCAGCAGTTTGGTGGAAAGCCCTTCTGGCGCGATCAGTTCAAATTCGTTATCTGGGCGAACGCTGTATTCCAGCCACGAGTGGTTGCTCAGGTCAGCAGGTTTTTCCGGTACGCCATACTGTGCCAGATAGCTTTTCGAAGCGCAGACCACCATCGGCATGCTGCCCAGTCGACGCGAGAACAGGCTCGAGTCCTGCAATGCGCCAACGCGGATCACCACGTCTAACCCATCGGCAATCAGATCCGGTGCCGGAATACCCGTTACCAGATTAACGGTTAAACCGGGATACTCTTTCAGCATTTCCGCCGTCATGGCAGCGAGAACATTTTGTGCCATAGTTGAAGAACACCCGATACGCAGCGTGCCGATAGGCGTGTTGTTAAAAGCGTAGAGCTGCTCGTGAACATCCTGCACTTCATGCAGCATTCGACGGCAGCCCTGATAGTAAATTTTACCCGCTTCCGTCAGCCCAATGCTGCGGGTGCTGCGGTTGAGCAGCTTCACCTGGAGCTCATCTTCCAGTTTTGACACTGTCTGGCTAATGGATGAGACGCTCATTTGTAGCTGACGTGCTGCGGCGGTAAAAGAGCCTTGCTCAACCACTTTCGCAAAGACGGACATGCGTTTTAGACGTTCCATTATTCACTCTGGCTTAAAAGTGATTTAGATCACATATGATAGATAACAGCATAACAGTTACGTTAATATATTATTAATTACATAACGGCTGCGCCACTCTCACCCGGCAATTCATGCTCTCCTGCGGCGGCGTGAGCTTAATAATCCAGTAACCTGCATCTCTTTAATCAAGGTCAACATGAGTCTGTTTCCCGTTATCGTGGTGTTCGGTCTGTCGTTCCCACCGATATTTTTCGAGCTTCTTTTATCACTGGCGATCTTCTGGCTGGTGCGCAAGGTGCTGGTCCCTACCGGGATTTATGATTTCGTCTGGCATCCTGCATTGTTTAATACCGCGCTGTATTGCTGCCTGTTCTATTTAATATCGCGCATGTTTGTCTGAGGTTGATGTGAAAACGCTAACAAGAAAAATCTCCCGCACTGCCATCACTATGGCGCTGGTCATCCTGGCGTTCATCGCTATTTTTCGCGCCTGGGTTTATTACACCGAATCCCCGTGGACGCGCGATGCGCGTTTCAGCGCGGAGGTGGTCGCGATAGCGCCCGATGTCGCCGGTCTCATTACGGCGGTCAATGTCCACGATAACCAGCTGGTGAAAAAAGATCAGGTACTGTTCACTATCGACCAGCCGCGCTATCAAAAAGCGCTGGAAGAAGCGGAAGCCGACGTAGCGTATTACAACGCGCTGGCCGCTGAAAAACGCCGTGAAGCAGGACGTCGTAACAAGCTGGGCATCCAGGCCATGTCCCGGGAAGAGATTGATCAGTCCAATAACGTGCTGCAAACCGTGCTGCATCAGCTGGCAAAAGCGCAGGCGACGCGCGATCTGGCGAAGCTCGATCTGGAACGTACCGTTATCCGCGCCCCGTCCGATGGCTGGGTAACCAACCTCAACGTCTATGCGGGTGAGTTTATCACGCGCGGCTCTACGGCCGTGGCGCTGGTGAAACAGAACTCTTTCTACGTCCTCGCCTATATGGAAGAGACCAAGCTGGAAGGCGTGCGTCCGGGCTATCGCGCCGAAATCACGCCGCTCGGCAGCAACCGGGTCCTGAAAGGAACCGTGGACAGCGTGGCCGCGGGGGTGACCAACGCCAGCAGTACCAATGATTCAAAAGGGATGGCGACCGTCGATTCTAACCTCGAGTGGGTTCGTCTGGCGCAGCGCGTACCGGTACGCATTCGTCTGGATGAGCAGCAGAGCAACCTCTGGCCCGCTGGCACCACGGCGACGGTAGTGATCACCGGTGAAAAAGACCGTGATGCCAGCCAGGATTCTATCTTCCGTCAAATCGCCCATCGCCTGCGCGAGTTTGGTTGATCGCTATGGGCATTTTTTCCATCGCCAGCCAGCACATCCGCTTCGCCGTGAAGCTGGCATGCGCCATTGTGCTGGCGCTGTTTGTTGGCTTCCATTTCCAGCTTGAAACGCCGCGCTGGGCTGTTCTGACCGCCGCGATCGTCGCCGCCGGTCCTGCCTTCGCGGCGGGTGGCGAACCTTACTCCGGGGCAATTCGCTATCGCGGGATGCTGCGTATTATCGGTACCTTTATCGGCTGTATCGCCGCCCTGACCATTATCATCCTGATGATCCGCACGCCGCTGCTGATGCTGATTGTATGCTGTATCTGGGCGGGTTTTTGCACCTGGGTCTCTTCGCTGGTGAAGGTGGAGAACTCGTACGCCTGGGGCCTGGCGGGATATACCGCGCTGATTATTATCATCACCATTCAGAGTGAACCGCTGCTTGCTCCGCAGTTCGCCGTGGAACGTTGCAGCGAGATTGTCATTGGTATCGTCTGCGCGATTGTCGCCGATCTGCTCTTCTCTCCGCGATCCATCAAGCAGGAAGTCGATCGTGAGCTGGACGCGCTGATTGTTGCCCAGTACCAGCTCATGCAGCTGTGCATTAAGCACGGCGACAGCGAAGAGGTCGACAAGGCCTGGAGCGCGCTGGTGCGCCGCACGCAGGCGCTGGAAGGGATGCGCAGTAATCTCAATATGGAGTCTTCCCGCTGGGAGCGTGCCAATCGTCGTCTAAAAGCGATCAATACCGTCTCGTTAACGCTGATCACCCAGGCGTGTGAAACCTACCTGATTCAGAACACTCGCCCCGAAGTGGTAACGGATACCTTCCGCGAACTGTTTGATGAGCCTGTGGAGACGGTGCAGGACGTGCATCGACAGCTTAAACGCATGCGTCGTGTGATTGCCTGGACGGGCGAACGGGATACGCCAGTCACCATTTATACCTGGGTTGGCGCCGCAACGCGCTACCTGCTTCTGAAACGCGGCGTGATTAGCAACACCAAAATCAGTGCGGCGGAAGAAGAGGTGTTACAGGGCGAAGTGGTGATCAAACCGGAATCCGCCGAGCGTCATCATGCGATGGTTAACTTCTGGCGTACCACCCTGGCCTGTATACTCGGCACGCTGTTCTGGCTGTGGACCGGCTGGACGTCCGGCAGCGGCGCGATGGTGATGATTGCCGTCGTTACCGCGCTGGCGATGCGTCTGCCCAACCCGCGCATGGTCGCTATTGATTTTCTGTACGGCACCATTGCGGCGTTACCCATTGGCGCGCTCTACTTCCTGGTAATCATCCCCTCGACGCAGCAAAGCATGCTTTTGCTCTGTATCAGCCTGGCGGTGATGGCGTTCTTTATCGGGATTGAGGTACAAAAACGCCGTCTGGGATCGTTAGGTGCGCTGGCGAGTACGATTAACATCCTCGTGCTGGATAACCCGATGACCTTCCATTTCAGCCAGTTCCTGGATAGCGCATTAGGCCAGCTGGTGGGCTGTTTCCTGGCGATGATGGTGATCCTGCTGGTGCGGGATAACTCTCAGGCGCGGACAGGGCGCGTGCTGCTCAATCAGTTTGTGTCGGCCGCCGTATCGTCCTTGACCACCAACACCGCGCGGCGCAAGCAGAACCACCTTCCGGCCCTTTACCAGCAACTGTTCCTGCTGTTGAATAAATTCCCGGGCGATGTCGCTCGCTTCCGTCTGGCGTTAACCATGATTATTGCGCACCAGCGTCTGCGGAACGCGCCAGTGCCGATCAACGACGATTTGTCCGCTTTCCACCGCCAGCTACGGCGAACGGCGGACCATGTGATATCGGCATCCAGTGATGACAAACGTCGCCGCTACTTTAAGCAACTGCTGGAGGAGCTGGATATCTACCAGGAGAAACTGCGAGTCTGGGAAGCCCCGCCGCAGGTTACCGAGCCGGTAGAGCGGCTGGTGTTTATGCTGCACCGCTACCAGAATGCGCTGACAGACAGCTAACGAAGAGAAAACCGACGCCAAAAGCGTCGGTTTTTTTGTGGCTATACTTATTCTTGCAGGTTCAAACATTCAGGAAGGGAGGACACATGACAACCCAGGCTCTTCAGGACAGTATTCTTTTTCAGACCGGGTATCTGGTTAACGGTATCTGGAAAACACTCGACACCACGTTTGATGTGCTAAACCCGGCCACGGGCGAGGTGGTTGCGAAAGTGGCGAAAGCAGGGAAAGCCGAAACCGAAGAGGCCATTGCGGCCGCGACGAAAGCCTTTCCCGCATGGCGCGCAAAAACGGCAAAAGAGCGTTCCGCGATCCTCTATCGCTGGTATGAACTGATTATCGAGAACAAAAGCTGGCTCGGGCGGCTGATGACCACCGAGCAGGGCAAGCCGCTGAAAGAGGCTGAGGGCGAGGTGGACTACGCTGCCAGCTTTATTCAGTGGTTTGCGGAGCAGGCCAAGCGCGCTAACGGTGAAATCATTCCTCCGGTTAAACCCGGCTCCCGTATTCTGGCCACTCGTGAACCTGTTGGGGTGGTTGCTGCTATCACGCCATGGAATTTCCCGATGGCTATGCTCACCCGTAAGCTCGGCCCGGCGCTGGCAGCAGGATGTACCGGCGTCATCAAGCCTGCAAACAACACGCCGCTGAGCGCCTTTGCGCTGCTGACGCTGGCGAAGCAGGCCGGTGTGCCGGATGGTGTGCTGAATGCGGTCGCGGGGAGCACCTCAGAAATTAGTGACGCCATTATGGCCAGCCATGACGTGCGCAAAATCTCGTTTACGGGGTCAACCGCCGTCGGGAAAACGCTGGTTCGCAATTCCGCTGAGACCATGAAAAAGGTATCGATGGAGCTGGGCGGCAATGCGCCGTATATCGTTTTCGAGGACGCGGATATTGAGGCCGCCGTCAAAGGCGCCATCGCCAATAAATTCCGTAACGCCGGGCAGGTCTGCGTCAGCGTAAACCGTTTCTATATTCAGGAGACGGTCTATGACAAGTTTGTCAATCAGCTTGCCGATGCGGTGAAGGCGCTGAAGGTGGGTAACGGTCTGGACGAGGGCGTCGTTGTCGGCCCGCTGATTGAGCCTTCGGCTGTCGAGAAAGTCCGTGAGCACGTCGAAGATGCGGTAGCGAAGGGGGCCACGGTGCTGGCTGGGGGTAAACCGCACGAACTTGGCGGCAACTTCTGGATGCCAACCGTACTCGGTGACTGCCATGAAGGCATGAAGCTGGCAGAAGAGGAGACCTTTGGTCCCGTTGCCGCCTGCTTCCGCTTCACGTCGGAAGACGAAGTGGTTATGCGCGCTAACAATACGCCTTACGGGCTGGCGGCCTACTTTTATACCCAGAATCTCTCGCGCGTGTTCCGCGTCTCACAGGCCATTGAGAGCGGCATGATCGGAATTAATGAATGTGCGGTCTCGACCGAGCTGGGTCCGTTTGGGGGCGTAAAAGAGTCCGGGCTGGGGCGCGAGGGGTCCGTGCTGGGG
>NZ_PQTC01000027.1:0-42548 GCF_003850715.1 Enterobacter sp. 301B | reverse complement strand
GCCAGCCCCACCGCCGCCCCCGCCATCGAGATAAAGCAGGCCGCCGCGCGCTTATCGACCCTGTCCGAGAGCCACGCGCCAATCACCTCGCCCGCCAGCATGGCGATGAACGGCATCGACGACAGCCAGCCTGCATGCTCAAGGTGAATGCCTTTGCCTTTGATCAGGTAGCCCGGCAGCCAGCCGTTGATGCCCCACAGGTAGGTCAGGAACGCGATGTTAAAGATGCAGATGATCCAGAAATGCGGGCTGACGAACAGCTCGCGCCGCGCCGCGCGCCGCTCGTCCTGAGACGCCTGCGAGGTGCCGGGTTTAGCCTCCAGACGGATCCCGCGCAGGCCGATGCGCACAAAGATAAGCACCGGCACGGTCAGCATTGCCATGACAAAGAAGGTGCTCTGCCAGCCGAAGGTGTTCAGCAGCCAGAGGGAGAGCGGGAAGCCAATTGCCGCCCCTACCGGCGTGCCCAGCAGCCACAGCATGGTGGCGCGCGCCTGTAAATGCTGCGGGAAGTTGTGGCGCACGATGGCGAAAGCCAGCGGGAACAGCGGCCCTTCCGCCACGCCCAGCAGGATGCGCAGGACGATCATCAGCGTGTAGTTATGGGTAAAGCCCATCGCCACCATCAGCACGCACCACACAGCCATCATCCCGGTGAGCAGGCGCAGCGGCGCAATTTTGTCGCCTAAACCGCTCAAAAATACCGACGAAAAGCCGTAGCTCAGCAGGAAGGCGCTCATCAATATGCCAAGGCGCGTGGTGTCGAAATCAATGCCCATCGCCTGCTGGAAATGGGTATCCGAAAAGAGCGCCGCGATGCTGATTTTGTCGAAAAACGCCAGCAGCACGCAGGCCAGCAGCGACAGCGGGATGGCCCAGCGCACCGCTTTTTCGGGCGTGCGGGTCCCCTCACCGCTCGCCTCAACCGGCGCGGTGTTCGTCTCTAGTGTGGTCATCTCTCCCCCTACGGGTGCGGGTTAGCTATCGCAGTGACATCAGTGAAAATGTCGAGTCGGCAAGCGGTACGTTCGACAGATCCCGCCCCGCCGCCATCCAGCGCTTCGCCAGCTTGACGGTGCGCGCATCGTTGAACGCCACCAGCTGCGTCAGCCGCCCGTTTTCATCCAGCGAGAAGAACAGCGCATCTTCACGCACTATCGTTTTACTCTCCGGCTGCGGAATACCGAGGATCTGAATATTGTGCTGATATTGATCCGACCACAGCCACGGCGCGTCGTCATAACCTGGCGCATCGGGGTTGAGCATCGCTTTCGCCGTCGCCACTGCCTGATTCTGGGCGAAGGCCCAGGACTGGATGCACAGGCCGTAGTGATGGTGCTGGGCCACATCGCCAGCGGCAAAGATGAATGGATCCGAGGTGCGTCCCTGGGCATCCACCACGATCCCGCGCCCGGTTTTCAGCCCCGCATCAAGCGCCAGCTCCAGATTGAGATCGACGCCGATCCCGACCACGACCGTATCAAAGGTTTCACGGTTGCCGTCGCAGTGGATGACCGGCAGGCCATTATCGTCCTCCAGCTCCAGCACGCCGCAGCCGGTACGGATCTCCACCCCCTGCTCGCGGTGGATGGCCTCCAGGCGCTGGGACACCTCGCTGCTCACCGAGCGCATGCACACCGCAGGCTGCTGCTCGAACAGGGTGACCGCCACGCCGCTTTTCCGCGCGGAAGCGGCAATCTCAAGGCCAATCCAGCCGCCGCCGATAATCGCCAGTTTGTGACTTTCCGCCAGACGCGCCTTCAGGCGCTGCGCGTCCTGCCAGTGGCGCAGGGTATAAACCTGCGGATGGCTGGCCCACGCCTGCGAAGGCAGGCGCGCCCGCCCGCCGGTAGCGATTAAAAGGATGTTGTAACTAAGACGTTCGCCGTTGCTTAAACGCACGATTTTCTCTTCACGATCGACTGATTCAGCACGCAGCGGGCGGTACCAGATCAGGTTCAGCGCCTGCTGCGCTTCTTCGCTAAACAGCCGCGGGAGCGCCGCGTCCGGCTCCAGCAGAGACGCTTTTGACAGCGGCGGCCGCTCGTAGAAATCCCATTCCTCTTCCGCCACCACGCAAATCTCGCCGTCGAAGCCCTCGTCACGCAGGGTTTTCGCCGCCCAGCCGCCCGCCTGGCCGCCGCCGATAATGACAATGCGCGATGTCATACCGCCTCCGGCTTTTTCTGCTGACGGCGCGTGTCGTGGTCAATCCCGCCCTCCACCGCCCATTCGGTAAAGGAGACCAGGGAGTGCTCCAGCTCACGCGGCTGCCAGTTTTCGGTCAGGTAGTCGTCGTTGGTGTAATACTCAAACGCGCCGCCGGTCGGGCTGTTGACGTACCAGAAGTACGCCGACGACACCGGATGACGGCCCGGCCCGATAAAAGTGCTCCAGTCATGTTTATTCATCGCGATACCGCCGCCGATCACCTCGTGGATGTCGCGCACGGTGAAGGCCACATGGTTGAGGCCGCGCTTGCGGTTCGGCAGTTGCAGCAAGAACAGGTTGTGATGGCCGCCACGCGCCCCGCAGCGCAGGAACACGGCGCGGTTGATATAGCGATCCGAGACCTGGAAGCCGAGCACCTCGCGGTAGAATTTCTCCACTGCCGCCAGCTCTTCCACGAAGAACACCACATGCCCCACGTTGATCGGCTGGGCGCGATCGTAAACCGGGCTGGGCGTGTCGATACGGCGGGCGTCGCCCCACTGGTTTATTGGCTCGACGTTAAGCTCCACGTCGGTCTGCTGGGTCACCTGCACGCGCAGCGTCATGCCGTTCGGATCCAGGCATTCCAGCGCGTCGCCCACTTCACGAAAACCTGGCTGTTGCGCCAGCTTCGGGCGCAGCGCATCCAGCTCAGACTGGCTGGCAACCGCCCAGGTCATGCGGCGCAGGGTGTTGCCCGCTTCAAACGCGGGCGGCAGGTCGGGGCTGTCGATCGGGTTAAGCTCCACGCGCGCGCCGCTCAGGGTGGTGAAACGCTGGCCGCTGGCATCGCCCGTCAGGCCAAAATCACGCATAAATTTGGCGCAGTGCGTCAGGTCTTCCACACCAAATTCCAGCTTTTCAATTCCGGTTATACTCATCGTTCGTTGCCTCATCTGGCCCAGATTGGGCGTAAAACATGCCCGACGCAGTCAAGCGCCTGACGTTAACTCACTGATTTAACTGGCCTGTGACAGATACCCTAAGAAGCCAGAAATTTTATCCGCCGCGAGGCGAACCTCGTTTTGCAGGCGCTCGCGGTCGCTCAGTGGGATCTCCTCCGACGGCACCAGAATGCTGACCACCGCCGCCACGCGGCCGCTTCGGTCATACACCGGGTAGACGATGGAAGAGATGCCGTGGCGGAAGAAGGATTCGCCGATGACATACCCGCGGGCTTTGTCCTGCTGCACCATCTGCCACAGGGCTTCGCGGTCGTGAAGCTGCCCCGGCGTGTTGCCCGGCAGGCGCTCATGCGGGAACAGCTGTTCGAAATCAGCGCGGGAAATATCGGTCAACAGCATGCGGCCCAGCGAGGTGCAGTGCACCGGCAGACGGGTACCAATGCTGACCTGGTTGATACGCGACCCGGCGGCGCTGACGCGGGCGATATAGATAATGTCGCGCCCGTCGCGGATCGCCAGATGGCTGCTGCACTGGCTCACGTCGCGCAATTGCTCGATCACCGGCTGGCCGACCTGCGCCACGTCCAGCGAGGCGATGTACTCAAAGCCAAGACGCAGCACGTTCATGCCCAGCGAAAAGGTATTGGTGCGCGTGTTGCGCTCCAGAAATCCCATGTACTCCAGCGTCTGTACCACGCGATAGGCGGTGGCCTTCGGCATATCCACCAGCCGATGCAGTTCGGCAAAGGTCAGATCGCGATGCTGCTCGCCAAAGGCCAACAGCAGCTGTAAACCGCGCTCCAGCCCCGGCACCAGATACTTCACTTCCTGATCGTTTGCCATCATTGCCCTACCTTAGTTAAAGACAAAACCGCCGTTGACCGGGATCAGCTGTCCGGTGATGAACCGCGACAGATCGCTTAACAGCCAGACCACGCTGCCGGTGACGTCTTCCGGCTGCTGCGCGCCCGTTAACGCACGGCCGTTTTCGTAGAGCTGATGCCGTTCGGCGGGGACATATTCCGTCGCCTCGACGCGGGTTAGCCCCGGCGCGATGGCGTTAATGCGTATACGCTTTTCACCCAGTTCGCGCGCCATTGAGCGGGTCATGGCAATCACGGCGCCCTTGCTGGCGACGTAGGCCATCAGGCGCGGCGCGCCCCACAGCGCGGTGTCGGACGCGACGTTCACGATGCCCGCCCCCTCGCGTAGCAGCGGTACGGCGGCGCGCGTTACCAGCCAGGTGCCTTTGACGTTGACGCTCATCACCCGATCCCAGAGATCCGGATCGTAATCGAGCATATTTTTGCCGCCGACGCCCGTCGCCATCGCCGCGTTGTTCACCAGACCGTCAATCTGCCCCTGCTCGCCAATCGCGCTGAACACCTGCTCAATGGACTGCGGATCGGCCAGATCGATAACGTGCGATTCGATCGCATAGCCTTGCTCACACAGCCGGTGGGCGCTCTCGGCCAGCTC
The DNA here is from genome assembly GCF_003850715.1 of Enterobacter sp. 301B. Lineage (NCBI taxonomy): Bacteria > Pseudomonadati > Pseudomonadota > Gammaproteobacteria > Enterobacterales > Enterobacteriaceae > Enterobacter > Enterobacter sp. 301B. The sequence goes on along the minus strand of NZ_PQTC01000027.1, from coordinate 37,953 downwards.
GCCTTTGAGGATGTCGCACATCACCACCGCCGCGCCCTGCTCCGCGCAGGTTTTGGCAAAGTGAAAGCCCAGCCCGCGCGCGGCGCCGGTTATGACGATGCGCTTACCGCTCAGCAGTCCGTTCATCAGGCGGCCCCCTGCTGTGCTTCACGCATCGCCAGCTGCTCTTTGGCGGCCTTTTGCATCATGCGACGCAGGCGCGAGAGGCCAACGTCGTGCTGATACAGGTATTCATGATCGCGGGCGTTTGGCGCCAGGCTCTCCAGCACCACGCGGTCCTGCTCCAGCACTTCCCAGTGCAGTTTTTCCAGCCGGTTGCGGTACATGAAGCGCCACATATCGCGCTGCCAGCCCTGCACGCGGCGGATGCGCCAGAAGAAGACGCGGCAGTTGTCGTTATCTTCCGGCACCACCATGCCGACGATAAAGAAGTGGCCGCCCGGCCCGAAACGCTTCTTGTACGGAATGGAGAGACGCATCCAGCAGGTGCCGCTGTTGCCCAGCTCCACCCAGTCGAAGTTGACGCCGCTCTGCCCTTTCTTCTCAAAGATAAAGCCGGTTTTGGTCGGCTGGAGCACCATGTCGGCCTTGCGATCCCCTTCCGCCATCGAGTGCGAGGAGGAGTGCAGATAGGTGCCGTGCATCGGGTCCATCACGTTTTCCAGCGCGTACTGGTAATTGCATTTCCACGCGGCGGTGCAGAGGAAGTTGCTGAAGCTGTCCGTGTCGGCGAGTTCATCCGGGAAGGTCAGTTCGTCCGGCTGCTGATCCGCGGTGACGCCAAACCAGAGGAAGATGGCGCCGTGCGCCTCCTGCACGTTATAGCTGCGCACGCACTGCTGGCCGACCAGCGGACATTTTTCCACAGCGGGCACGTCTTTCACCTCGCCGTTGCCCGCCACCTCTACGCCGTGATATCAGCAGGCGATGCGGTCGCCGAGGTTCCAGCCCATCGACAGGCGCGCGCCGCGGTGCGGACAGCGGTCCTCCAGCGCCTGCACCTGGCCGTCTTTGTTGCGCCAGACCACAATCTGCTCGCCCAGGCGGGTGATGCCCACAGGAGCAGACTGCACTTCCCAGCTCGCCAGCACCGGATACCAGAGGCCGCGCAGGCCTTTATCCAGATAGTGTTGTACGGTCGTCGTCATCGCTTTGCCCTCAGTAGCCGTTAACCTGTAAGAATGCCTGGAAGCTGGCGTCGCTCCACGGCTCACCCTGCTGGTCGTGCATGCGCACCGCGTTCAGCCCGTTTACCAGCTCCGGCAGGGTTTCAACGCCCTGTTCGAAGAGCTCTTCCAGCGTCGCAATCAGCTTCACCTCCCAGCTTTCCGGCTCGCGGCTGCGGGTCTGCCAGATCAGGTTCTGGTACTCGCCCGGCTTGTGAATGGCGCCATTACCGCCCTCTGCCGGCGGGGTAAACTGGCGGCTTTCCGGCAGCGCCGGGTTGTAGTTCAGCGTGTCGCTCATGCCACGGTCTCCTCAACAAAGGTAATCTGAATCTGATTTTCAAAGACCCGAACCGGGTAACGGTTGAGGTTGCGTCCTCCGGGGCCGTGCAGACACTGGCCGGTTTTGACGTCGAACACCGCCTCGTGCAGCGGGCATTCCACCTTGCCGTCTTCTACGAAGCCCTGACTCAGCAGGGCATAGGCGTGGGGGCATACGTCTTCCAGCGCGTAATATTCACCGTCGATCAGGTAAACGCCGATCTCTTTCCCGTCGACGTTGCCGCTAAAAGGGAAATCTTCCTGTACTTGTTCTGCGTCACATACGCCTATCCAGCTCATCACGATCCTCCAGGCTTTTGTTTCATATATGAAACTCTGTTTCTTATTTAATACGGTCAATATAAAAGCGATGAATGTTTCGTCAAGCGACAATGTGACGAATTTGTTAATCGATCGGCAATTAATTAACTAAGTGTGCAAGGGATCACGAAAAAATGCAGCGATATGAAATTTTCATTATTACAGCGTGAGAAATACGTTTTTTTAATGGTCTCTTATTTTGAATAAAAGATATTGACTTCCTTTCTTTTTACTCTTTAAAAATAAATTAACGTCACCTCTTTCGCGTTTCACCGGTGAAACTCATTTTTAATTTATCTTTAATAAACAATGATTTTCACAGGTGAACCATTTTAGCTCCGTGACAATCACATTGATGAAAAATATAAGTTACAAAAAACGTAAGGCGGACATGATGACGGCAGGATGGCAAGGCACGATTGCGCTTTTATTACTCATTATTATTTCGTACGTCGATCGGGTAAATATCTCGGTAATGATTTTAAACCCGGAATTTGCCGAACATTTTCAGTTAAATGAAAACAGAATGTTACAGGGTCTACTCATGACCTGCTTTCTTCTGGGTTATGGTTTTTCCGCTCTATTATTAACGCCGGTTATTGAAAGCAAACTTCATTATCGGCAGGGATTATTAAGCAGCATTGCGCTTTGGGCCGCGGTCTGCGCGGTTTCGCCTTTGTTAGGCTCGCTGACGGGAATGGTCATCGCCCGCGAAATAACCGGGGTTTGTCCACACCACACCCTGGCCTGGGGAATGTTGCTGCTGCGCATGCGGCGCGCAGCAGCAATCAGCGCGTAAGGCTTATTCGCCTTTTTTCGCCGCCTGGATGTAGAGCATTTCCAGCGCCAGGGTCGCCGCGGCCAGCGCGGTGATCTCGGACTGGTCATAGGCCGGAGCCACTTCCACCACGTCCATCCCGACAATGTTCAGATCCTTCAGGCCGCGCACCAGCTTGATGGCGCGATCTGAGGTCAGGCCGCCGATCACCGGCGTACCGGTGCCCGGCGCAAATGCCGGATCCAGGCAGTCAATGTCGAAGGTCAGGTAGACAGGCATATCGCCGACGATCTGCTTAACCTGAGCCAGAATATCGTCCACGCCGCGATCGTTCACCTGGCCCGCGTCGAGTACGGTGAAGCCGTTGTCTTTGTCGAACTCGGTGCGGATGCCGATCTGCACGGAGTGGTTCGGATCGATCAGGCCTTCTTTCGGCGCGGTGTAGAACATGGTGCCGTGGTCGAATTCGCAGCCGTTCGCGTAGGTGTCGGTATGCGCGTCAAAGTGCACCAGCGCCATTTTACCGAAGTGCTTCGCGTGGGCGCGCAGCAGCGGCAGTGTCACGAAGTGGTCACCGCCGAAGGAGAGCATGCGTTTACCGGCCGCCAGCAGCTTCTCGGCGTGCGCCTGCAATTTTTCGCTCATTTCGCGCGCGTCACCGAAGGCGTACACCAGATCACCGCAGTCCACCACGTTCAGGCGCTCGCGCATGTCGAAGTTCCACGGGAAGCGGTTGTGCTCCCAGGCCAGGTTGGTGGAAACCTGACGGATTGCCGCCGGGCCATGACGTCCACCCGCACGACCGGACGTTGCCATGTCGAACGGTACGCCGGTGATCACCCAGTCAGCATCGCTGTCGTAAGGCTGGAAGTTCATCGGAAGGCGTAAAAAACCAAACGCGTTAGATACCAGAGAGTTATCGTACTGATGACCTAAAGTGCTCATGTCCTGACCTCTTATAAAGTCGATACATTAAAACAGATGAAAAAAAATCCCCTCCGCGTCGTTAAACCCGACGAGGAAGGGATTGATTCGTAAATCGCATAGTGGGGCGAATTATCGCCGTTAATTCATACGGGTTCAAGTGAGTATAGGGCATCGTGCGGTCTGATGCCCTCACCCCAACCCTCTCCCACCGGGAGAGGGAGGTTTTACTACTCGTCTTCCAGATACGTATACCCGTACAGACCCGCTTCAAACTCTTCCAGGAACTGCTGCTGCAAGGCATCGTCCAGACCGGTGTTTTTGACCTGATCGCGGAACTGGGTGAGCAGTTTTTTCGGATCCAGCTGAACGTATTCGAGCATATCCGCCACGGTGTCCCCTTCGTCGGACAGCTCAACCTCCACGCTGCCGTCAGGGAAGACAAACACGTCAACCGCTTCGGTATCACCGAACAGGTTGTGCATGTTGCCGAGGATCTCCTGATACGCACCCACCATAAAGAAGCCCAGCATTGGCGGGTTCTCCGGATCGTACTCCGGCATTGGCATGGTCGTAGCGATACCGTCACCGTCGACGTAGTGGTCAATCGCGCCGTCGGAGTCACAGGTAATGTCCAGCAGCACCGCGCGGCGTTCAGGCGCATGATTCAACCCTTCCAGCGGCAGAACCGGGAACAGCTGGTCGATACCCCAGGCATCCGGCATCGACTGGAACAGGGAGAAGTTGACGTACATTTTGTCCGCCATACGTTCCTGCAACTCGTCGATAATCGGACGGTGTGCGCGGTTGCTCGGATCGAGCTGCTTCTGCACTTCATGGCACATGTTCAGATAGAGCTGCTCCGCCCACGCGCGTTCCTGCAGGCTAAAGGTGCCTGAAGAATAACCGACGTGAATGTCGTGCAGATCCATCTGGCTGTCGTGCAGCCATTCGCGCAGAGAACGACGCGTGCCCGGCTCGTGCATCTCCTGCCAGGTTTCCCACATGCTTTGCAGGGAACGTGGAGCATCGTCTGCCGGAGGCGTGGCTTCAGTGATTTCGCTGCGCTCAACGCCGATGATGTTAGAGACCAGCACCGTATGGTGCGCAGTGACCGCGCGGCCGGATTCGGTGATCACCGTCGGGTGCGGCAGGCCGTGCTCTTCGCAGGCATCGCCAATCGCCCAGATAATGTTGTTGGCGTATTCGTTCAGGCCGTAGTTGACCGAGCAGTCAGACTGCGAGCGTGTCCCTTCGTAATCCACGCCCAGGCCACCGCCCACGTCAAAGCACTGAATATTTACGCCAAGCTTGTGCAGCTCAACGTAGAAACGTGCCGATTCACGCACGCCGGTGGCGATGTCGCGAATGTTGGCCATCTGCGAGCCAAGGTGGAAGTGCAGCAGCTGAATGCTGTCCAGACGACCGCGCTCACGCAGAATTTCCACCAGCTGAAGCACCTGGTTCGCCGCGAGGCCGAACTTGGATTTTTCACCGCCGGAAGACTGCCATTTACCGGAACCCTGCGACGCCAGTCGCGCACGCACGCCAAGGCGTGGGATCACGTTCAGACGCTCGGCCTCTTCCAGCACGATCGCGATTTCGGTCATCTTCTCGATCACCAGATAGACCTTGTGGCCCATCTTCTCGCCAATCAGCGCCAGACGAATGTATTCGCGGTCTTTATAGCCGTTACAGACGATCACCGACCGGGTCATGCCCGCGTGCGCCAGAACCGCCATCAGCTCCGCTTTGGAGCCAGCTTCCAGGCCCAGCGGTTCGCCGGAGTGGATCAGGGACTCAATCACGCGACGGTGCTGGTTTACCTTGATCGGGTAAACGAGGAAATAGTCGCCGTTATAACCATACGATTCCCGCGCGCGTTTGAACGCGGCGTTAATAGAACGCAGGCGATGTTGCAGGATCTGCGGGAAGCAGAACAGTGCAGGCAAGCGCTGACCCTGGGCTTCACGGGCTTTCACCAGCTTAGCGAGATCCACGCGCGCTTCCGGGACGTCCGGATCCGGGCAGACACTGATGTGGCCCAGCTCGTTAACGTCGTAGTAGTTATTGCCCCACCAGGCAATATTGTAAGTGCGCAGCATCTTGCTGGCTTCCTGGGAGCTCATCGCAACCTCCTGCATAGAACGTAGTACACCCTGTTCGCCTGCTGACGAAGGCGAAAGCGAAGACATGTCGTCAGACATAGCGAACCTCAACTCTTTGTATTAAGTGTAAAACAGTTGACTACTATCGCAGCGTTATACGGCGATAACAACCCATTAACGGCTCCATTTCCCAGCAGAGTATGCTGAAATCCAGACCGTGCGACCGGTTTCTTATTCATATCATTGTAAAACACGTATCCGAACTCTGTATGACAAGGTTCGGCGAAACCACGAGAAAACTCCTGTATTAACAAGAGCGCCCTTGTTCAGTTTTCACAAAGCGTGACCGGCTCTGGAATCCTGAGAAGCACCGAGATGGGTATAACATCGGCAGGTGTTTAGACCAGAAGTGCGGGTGGGAATCAAATGCGCGCCAGAACGACTGCGCTGAATGAGCGGAAAACAATGGTTCATTATCTCGTATCACCTCCACGGCCGCCTCTGCTGAAACGGACCACAAGCCAAAGCTAAAAGTTCACTGCTTAACCCGGCTGGAAGTGGCGACACGATGTGTTCATCGAGCGCTTATTTTATATGAGCCGCGCGCCGCGTTTTATACCGAGAAGGTCGCTAAAAAGCAAAACAAAAATGCGCAGGTTGCCAGCGCCGTCAGGAAAAATTTCCAGCCGTGTTTTCAACGCAGTGAGAGGTGAGTCAAAAAAAACTGGAAATCGGGTGAAGAAGTGACCTAAAATAGACGTCCAGATGTTAATCCATCCATACCGATTAACACTCAGACTGCCAGTGTCAAAATCCTGCAGGCCTTGGTAGAATTATCTCCTTTGGCTATTCCACACAGCAGTTCGAGCTAACCAAATTCCTTTTAGGTGAAATAAAACATGGCAAAACACCTGTTTACGTCCGAGTCCGTATCAGAAGGACATCCTGATAAAATTGCTGACCAAATCTCCGATGCGGTGCTGGATGCGATCCTCGCGCAGGATCCAAAGGCGCGCGTAGCGTGTGAAACCTATGTCAAAACCGGCATGGTTCTGGTTGGCGGTGAGATCACCACCAGCGCATGGGTTGATATCGAAGAGATCACCCGTAACACGGTGCGTGAGATCGGTTATGTACATTCTGATATGGGCTTTGATGCCAACTCCTGCGCCGTACTGAGCGCTATCGGCAAACAGTCCCCGGACATCAACCAGGGCGTTGACCGTGCCGATCCGCTGGAACAGGGCGCGGGCGACCAGGGCCTGATGTTCGGCTACGCGACCAACGAAACCGACGTGCTGATGCCAGCGCCGGTGACTTACGCACACCGTCTGGTGCAGCGTCAGGCTGAAGTGCGTAAAAACGGCACCCTGCCGTGGCTGCGTCCGGATGCGAAAAGCCAGGTGACCTTCCAGTATGACGACGGGAAAATCGTCGGCATTGATGCCGTGGTTCTTTCCACGCAGCATGCTGAAGATATTGACCAGAAATCCCTGCAGGAAGCGGTGATGGAAGAGATCATCAAGCCGGTTCTGCCAACTGAATGGCTGAGCTCTGCGACCAAATTCTTCATCAACCCAACCGGACGCTTCGTTATCGGCGGCCCAATGGGTGACTGCGGTCTGACCGGTCGTAAAATCATCGTAGATACCTACGGCGGCATGGCGCGCCACGGTGGCGGCGCGTTCTCCGGTAAAGACCCGTCTAAAGTGGACCGTTCTGCGGCGTACGCTGCACGTTATGTGGCGAAAAACATCGTTGCTGCGGGCCTGGCTGACCGCTGTGAAATTCAGGTTTCCTACGCCATCGGCGTGGCTGAGCCAACCTCCATCATGGTGGAAACCTTCGGTACTGAAAAAGTGCCTTCTGAACAGTTGACCCTGCTGGTGCGTGAGTTCTTCGACCTGCGTCCATACGGTCTGATTCAGATGCTGGATCTGCTGCACCCAATCTACCAGGAAACCGCAGCGTACGGTCACTTTGGTCGCGAACATTTCCCTTGGGAAAAAACCGACAAAGCCGCCCTGCTGCGTGATGCTGCCGGTCTGAAATAATCGACTGCCAGCAGCTTAAACAGGCCAGCCTTTGTGCTGGCCTTTTTTATGTCGGGTGGCGGCTATGCCTTACCCGACCTACGGGTAGTGAATTTTTGTAGGCCGGGTAAGGCGCAGCCGCCACCCGGCAATGTTTGGAACCGTTTACACCTCACTTTCTATACCCCGCTTTCAGAATATTCTCTTTGCATGATCGCATTTCTTCTGCTGTTACATTCCCTTTCAGTTAAGTCTGAAATTTGTGCAAACGCGATGCATATCAATTAATTTACCTCTATATTTTCAAAGCTTTAATTATTTTTACGGTTACAAACTAGTGTAACCGATTACACCGTTGTGATTTGACTCACATATTTTTATGAGCCGCTCACCTACTCTTAATATCGTAAAAACTGATAACCCAACTGGAGGGCATAATGCCTGACAATAATAAACAGGGGCGTACGTCCAATAAGGCAATGACGTTCTTCGTCTGCTTCCTCGCCGCTCTGGCAGGATTACTCTTTGGCCTGGATATTGGCGTAATTGCCGGTGCATTACCTTTCATCACCGATGAGTTCCAGATTAGCGCACACACTCAGGAATGGGTGGTCAGCTCCATGATGTTCGGTGCCGCCGTCGGCGCGGTCGGCAGCGGCTGGCTCTCCTTTAAGCTCGGGCGTAAAAAGAGCCTGATGATCGGCGCGATCCTGTTCGTTGCCGGCTCACTGTTCTCTGCCGCTGCGCCTAACGTTGAAGTGCTGATCCTCTCCCGCGTGCTGCTAGGTCTGGCAGTGGGCGTGGCGTCTTATACTGCCCCGCTGTACCTGTCTGAAATCGCACCGGAAAAAATCCGCGGCAGCATGATTTCCATGTATCAGCTGATGATCACCATCGGTATTCTGGGGGCTTATCTTTCCGATACCGCCTTCAGCTACAGCGGCGCATGGCGCTGGATGCTGGGCGTCATCATCATTCCGGCCATTCTGCTGCTGATTGGTGTCTTCTTCCTGCCGGACAGCCCGCGCTGGTTCGCCGCCAAACGCCGCTTCCACGATGCCGAACGCGTGCTCTTACGCCTGCGTGATACCAGCGCCGAAGCCAAAAACGAGCTGGAAGAGATCCGCGAAAGCCTGAAGGTCAAACAGTCCGGCTGGGCGCTGTTCAAAGAGAACAGCAACTTCCGCCGCGCGGTGTTCCTCGGTGTGCTGTTACAGATCATGCAACAGTTCACCGGGATGAACGTCATCATGTATTACGCGCCGAAAATCTTCGAACTGGCGGGCTACACCAACACCACCGAACAGATGTGGGGCACCGTGATCGTCGGCCTGACCAACGTGCTGGCGACCTTTATCGCTATCGGTCTGGTGGACCGCTGGGGGCGTAAACCAACCCTGACGCTGGGCTTCCTGGTGATGGCCATCGGGATGGGCGTGCTGGGTACCATGATGCACATGGGCATTCACTCCCCAACGGCACAGTACTTCGCCGTGGCGATGCTGCTGATGTTTATCATTGGGTTTGCGATGAGCGCCGGTCCGCTGATTTGGGTACTGTGTTCTGAGATCCAGCCGCTGAAAGGGCGTGATTTTGGTATCACCTGCTCTACCGCAACCAACTGGATTGCCAACATGATCGTCGGCGCAACGTTCCTGACCATGCTCAATACCCTGGGTAACGCCAATACCTTCTGGGTCTACGCCGGTCTGAACCTGTTCTTTATTGTTCTCACGATCTGGCTGGTTCCTGAAACCAAACATGTTTCACTGGAACACATTGAACGTAACCTGATGAAAGGTCGTCCTCTGCGCGAAATCGGCGCACACGACTGATCTTCCTGCGGGAGGCGCCTCTTGCGCCTCCCCGCTTCCCGCTTTATGCTCTGCCCCTATGAAATCTCCCCGTCTCCCCATCGCCATTCAGCAAGCCGTTATGCGCAGCCTGCGGGAAAAACTCGCCCAGGCCAACCTGAAGCTCGGCCGCAATTATCCTGAACCGAAGCTGGTCTATCAGCAGCGTGGCACCGCGGCAGGCACCGCCTGGCTGGAATCGTATGAGATCCGCCTGAATCCGGTGTTGCTGATGGAAAATCAGCAGGCGTTTATCGAAGAAGTGGTGCCGCACGAGCTGGCCCACCTTCTGGTGTGGAAACACTTTGGCCGCGTCGCGCCGCACGGCAAAGAGTGGAAATGGATGATGGAGGCGGTGCTCGGCGTTCCGGCCCGCCGCACCCACCAGTTCGAGCTGGAATCGGTACGCCGCAATACGTTTCCCTACCGCTGCCAGTGCCAGCAGCACCAGCTTACCGTCCGCCGTCACAACCGCGTGGTGCGCGGCGAGGCGACCTATCGCTGCGTAAAGTGCGGCGAACCACTGGTGGCGGAATAATCACTCGAACTTTCAGGAACTTTCCTGATCTGACTGATTGCATACGGGAACAACATTCGTTACGTTGCGGGCTCGTTTTGACACGGAGTGTAAGATGTCCCGTAATGTTTCTCTCACAGTCGCTTTTCTGGCGACGGCGCTCTCCGGCCATGCTCTGGCCGACGGTATTCACAGTTTCTCACAGGCAAAAACCGCAGGCGTAAAGATTAACGCCGACGTGCCGGGTGATTTCTACTGCGGCTGTAAAATTAACTGGCAGGGTAAGAAAGGGGTCGTGGATCTGGGATCCTGCGGCTATAAGGTGCGCAAGAACGAGAACCGCGCCAGCCGAATCGAATGGGAACACGTTGTTCCGGCCTGGCAGTTTGGCCACCAGCGCCAGTGCTGGCAGGATGGCGGACGTAAAAATTGCGCAAAAGATCCGGTCTACCGCCAGATGGAAAGCGATATGCACAACCTGCAACCCGCCGTGGGTGAAGTCAATGGCGACCGCGGAAACTTCATGTACAGCCAGTGGAACGGTGGCGAAGGCCAGTACGGTCAGTGCGCCATGAAGGTCGATTTCAAAGAGAAACTCGCCGAACCGCCTGCCCGCGCGCGCGGCAGCATCGCCCGCACTTACTTCTATATGCGCGACCGCTACGATCTCAACCTTTCCCGCCAGCAGACGCAGCTCTTCAATGCCTGGGACAAGCTCTACCCGGTGACGGACTGGGAATGCCAGCGCGACGAACGTATCGCCAAAGTCCAGGGGAATCACAACCCTTACGTCCAGCGGGCTTGCCAGGCGCAAAAGAGCTAACCTACACTACGGCAATTCGCTTATATCGCATGACACATGGAATTTCTGACTATGCGCATCCCTCGCATCTATCACCCTGAACTGATTACCCCAGGCGGCGAAATCGCCCTGTCTGATGATGCCGCAAACCACGTAGGCCGCGTGCTGCGCATGGGCGCAGGCCAGGCGATTCAGCTCTTTGACGGCTCTAATCAGATTTTTGACGCTGAAATTACGCGCGCCGATAAAAAAAGCGTGCACGTGAAGGTGCTGCGTGGCGACGTGGACGACCGGGAATCCCCGCTGCACATTCACCTTGGCCAGGTGATGTCGCGCGGGGAAAAGATGGAGTTCACCATTCAGAAATCCATTGAACTGGGTGTAAGCCTCATTACGCCACTTTTTTCTGAGCGCTGCGGCGTTAAACTGGATGCGGAACGTCTGAACAAAAAGATCCAGCAGTGGCAGAAAATTGCCATTGCAGCCTGTGAACAGAGCGGCCGCAACCGCATCCCGGAGATCCGCCCGGCGATGGATCTGGAGGACTGGTGTGCAGAAGAGGAAAGCGGGCTTAAGCTTAATCTTCATCCGCGCGCCAGCGCCAGCATCAATACGCTGCCGCTGCCCGTTGAGCGCGTACGCCTGCTGATTGGCCCGGAAGGCGGCCTGTCGGCTGACGAAATCGCCATGACGGCGCGTTACCAGTTTACTGATATTCTGTTGGGACCTCGCGTTCTACGCACTGAGACAACGGCACTCACCGCCATTACCGCCCTACAGGTGCGATTTGGCGATCTGGGTTGAAGCAAAGCCTGACCCATAACCGGAGAAGAACATGATTAAGCTCGGCATCGTGATGGACCCCATCGCAAACATTAACATTAAGAAAGATTCCAGCTTCGCTATGCTGCTGGAAGCGCAGCGTCGCGGCTATGAACTCCACTATATGGAGATGAACGATCTGTACCTGATCAACGGTGAAGCCCGCGCACGTACCCGCATCGTTAACGTCGAGCAGAACTACGAAAAATGGTACGAATTCGGCACCGAGCAGGATATTGCCCTGGCCGACCTTAACGTCATCTTGATGCGTAAAGATCCGCCGTTCGACACCGAATACATTTACTCCACCTATATCCTTGAGCGTGCCGAAGAGAAAGGCACGCTGATCGTCAATAAGCCGCAGAGCCTGCGCGACTGCAACGAGAAGCTCTATACCGCATGGTTCTCTGACCTGACGCCGGAAACGCTGGTCACCCGCAGCAAAACGCAGCTGAAAGAATTCTGGCAGAAGCACGGCGACATCATCATGAAGCCGCTGGACGGCATGGGCGGCGCATCGATCTTCCGCGTGAAAGAGGGCGACCCGAACATTGGCGTGATTGCCGAAACGCTGACCGAGCTGGGGACCCGCTACTGCATGGCGCAAAACTATCTGCCGGCCATTAAAGACGGCGACAAGCGTGTGCTGGTTGTAGACGGCGAGCCGGTGCCGTACTGCCTGGCGCGTATCCCGCAGGGTGGTGAAACCCGTGGCAACCTGGCGGCCGGAGGTCGTGGCGAACCGCGTCCGTTAAGCGAAAGCGACTGGGAAATTGCCCGCCGCGTCGGCCCTACGCTGAAAGCCAAAGGCTTGATCTTCGTTGGCCTCGATATCATCGGCGATCGTCTGACCGAAGTGAACGTCACCAGCCCGACCTGCATTCGTGAGATCGAAGCGGAATTCCCGATCTCGATCACCGGAATGCTGATGGACGCTATCGAAAAACGTTTACAGAAATAACCTGTGACAGCGCCTGTGTTTATCCCCATACTGGGCGCTGTCGCTTTTTAAACCAGGAAACAGTACCTCTGACAATGAATTTACAGCATCACTTTCTTATTGCCATGCCTGCTCTCCAGGATCCGATTTTCCGCCGCGCCGTGGTCTATATTTGCGAATACAACGAAGACGGCGCAATGGGGATTATCATCAATAAGCCGCTGGAAAACCTTCAGGTCGAAGGCATTCTGGACAAGCTGAAAATCCCTGCTGAAGCGCGGCTGCCGGAAATCCGTCTTGATAAACCGGTGATGCTCGGCGGACCGCTTGCAGAAGATCGTGGCTTTATCCTGCATACCCCGCCGGTTTTCTCGTCCAGCATTCGTATCTCCGATAACACCGTCGTCACCACCTCTCGCGATGTGCTCGAAACACTGGGCACGGCAAATCAGCCTTCTGAGGTGCTGGTTGCGCTCGGCTACGCTTCCTGGGAAAAAGGGCAGCTGGAACAAGAAATTCTGGACAACGCCTGGCTGACGGCCCCTGCGGATATGAATATCCTGTTTAAAACCCCTATCGCCGATCGCTGGCGTGACGCGGCAAAACTGATTGGCATTGATATTCTGACCATGCCTGGCGTTGCGGGGCACGCGTAATGAGCGGCACCCTTCTCGCCTTTGACTTCGGCACCAAAAGCATCGGCGTCGCTGTGGGTCAACGGATCACCGGTACCGCCCGCCCGCTCACGGCGCTGAAAGCTAACGACGGCACGCCGGACTGGAACCTTATTGAGCGCTTGCTCAAAGAGTGGCAGCCGGACGACGTGATTGTCGGTCTGCCGCTGAACATGGACGGCACCGAGCAGCCGCTTACCGCCCGCGCGCGCAAGTTCGCGAACAAAATTCATGGCCGCTTTGGTGTCTCCGTTAAGCTGCACGATGAACGTTTGAGCACCGTCGAGGCACGCGCTGGCCTGTTCGAGCACGGTGGCTTCCGGGCGTTGAACAAAGGCAGCGTGGATTCAGCTTCAGCCGTCATTATCCTCGAAAGCTATTTCGAACAGGGTTACTGAGCGCCGGGGCCTACAGCCGCTCCTGCGCCCGTCGCTCCGCCAGACTCTGCTCAAAGTTCTGCATCCCCGCCTGCTGCCCCGTTTGAATAATGCCCGGCAGTTGCCAGGTTTTACCTTCGCGGATCAGGTTTGCCGCCGCCGACGTATTCACCAGTAGCTCATACAGCGCCACGCGCCCGCCCTGGACATCCTGACGCAGCTTCTGCGCCAGTACCGCACGCAGGCTTCCCGCCAGCTGATTACGAACCGGATCTTTCTCCTGCGCCGGGAAGGTATCGACCAGGCGCTCGATCGCCTGCGCCGCACCGCGCGTGTGCAGCGTGGCCAACACCAGATGGCCAGTCTCAGCCGCCGTCAGCGCCAGGCGTATCGTCTCGCTGTCGCGCAGCTCACCAAGCAGAATCACATCCGGATCTTCACGCAGCGCACTGCGCAGGGCCTCGGCAAAGGACGGGCTATGCTGGCCTATCTCCCGCTGCCGGATGAGGCAACGTTCACTCTGGTACATAAACTCCACCGGATCTTCCAGGGTCAGAATGTGCCCGTCCGTATGGTGATTGAGAAAATCGACCATCGCGGCCAGGGTGGTCGATTTCCCGCTGCCGGTAGCGCCAGTGACCAGAATCAGGCCATTGTCATTGGACAAAAGCTCCGGGATCGCGCGCGGCACGCCTAACGCAGAGAGCTGCGGACACGTCAGCGGCAACAGGCGTAGCGCGATCGAAACGCCGTGCATATGCTTAAACGCACTGCCGCGCAGCCGCTGACCGCCTGTGAGGGTAACGGCAAAATCTACCTGCCCGTTTGCCCACCAGGCGCCCTGCTGCTCGTCGTTGAGCCACGCTTTTAATAACGCCTCCACATCGGGGGGCGGAAACGGCGCAGGTTCAAGACGGCCTGACCTGCGCCAGCGCGGTGGTGAATCACTGCACAGGTGTAGATCGGAGACGTTATGCTTTACACTAAGGGCCACAATTTCTTCCACATCCATAGACAACTCCTCGGAAAATGAACGACATTGCGCATAACCTGGCACAGGTCCGGGACAAAATCTCAGCCGCGGCAACGCGTTGCGGCCGTGCTTCAGAAGAAATTACGTTGCTTGCAGTCAGCAAAACCAAGCCTGCGAGCGCCATCGCAGAAGCGATAGCCGCCGGTCATCGTGCCTTTGGTGAAAACTATGTGCAGGAAGGCGTAGATAAGATTCGCGCTTTCCGGGAGCGGGGAAATATAGACCTGCAGTGGCACTTTATCGGTCCGCTACAGTCGAACAAAAGCCGTCTGGTAGCAGAGCACTTCGACTGGTGTCACACCATCGATCGTCTGCGTATCGCTACCCGTTTGAGCGACCAGCGCCCTATGGAGATGCCAGCGCTTAACGTGCTGATTCAAATCAACATCAGTGATGAAAACAGCAAGTCCGGCATTACGCTGAGCGAACTGGATGCGCTGGCGGCGGACGTGGCGGCGCTGCCGCGCTTAACCCTGCGCGGACTGATGGCCATTCCGGCACCAGAGTCAAGTTATGAAAGGCAGTTTGCCGTAGCACAGCAAATGGCTGTAGCATTTGAGGCGCTTAAAGCGCGCTATGACACGGTAGACACGCTTTCTCTGGGCATGTCGGACGATATGGAAGCCGCCATCGCGGCAGGCAGCACCATGGTGCGCATCGGCACAGCAATTTTCGGTGCGCGCGATTACACCCAATAATAAGGAAACCTGAGGAACGCCATGAAGACGTTGACTTTCCTGCTTTCAACGGTCATTGAACTGTATACGATGGCGCTGCTACTGCGCGTCTGGATGCAGTGGGCCCGTTGTGATTTTTACAATCCATTCTCACAATTTATCGTGAAAATCACGCAGCCCATTGTGGGGCCGCTTCGCCGCATCATTCCGGCAATGGGGCCGATTGACAGTTCATCTCTGCTGATGGCGTTTATTCTGAGCGTTATCAAAGCGATCGTGCTGTTTATGGTCATCACTTTCCAGCCGATTATCTGGATTTCAGCCGTTCTGATCCTGGTTAAAACCGTCGGCTCGCTGATCTTCTGGGTCCTGCTGGTGATGGCGATTATGAGCTGGGTAAGCCGGGGCCGTAGCCCGGTGGAGTACGCGTTGATTCAGCTGACTGAACCATTGCTGCGTCCGATCCGTAGCCTGCTGCCTGCGATGGGCGGAATCGACTTCTCCCCGATGCTTCTCGTTTTGCTGCTGTACGTGCTGAATATGGGTATCGCGGAACTGTTACAGGCGACGGGTAATATGCTGCTGCCGGGGCTGTGGATGGCGTTATGAGTGCAGTTAGCCCCTGCGCCGACGGGCTGGTTTTACGGCTGTACATTCAGCCGAAAGCCAGCCGCGACAGCATTGTTGGGCTGCATGGCGACGAGCTAAAAGTCGCCATCACTGCCCCGCCCGTTGACGGCCAGGCGAATGCGCATCTGACTAAATATCTGGCAAAACAGTTTCGCGTCGCTAAAAGCCAGGTCATCATTGAGAAAGGTGAACTTGGCCGGCATAAACAGGTAAAAATCCTTAACCCGCAATCTATCCCGACGGAAGTCGCGGCTCTGACAAAACAGGACTAAACCATGCAGAAAGTTGTTCTCGCCACCGGTAATGCCGGTAAAGTGCGCGAGCTGGCCTCGCTATTACATGATTTTGGGCTGGACGTGGTGGCTCAGACCGAGCTGGGCGTGGACTCCGCCGAAGAGACCGGCCTGACGTTTATCGAAAACGCCATTCTGAAAGCGCGCCATGCGGCGCAGATCACCGGGCTGCCCGCGATTGCCGATGACTCCGGTCTGGCCGTGGATTTTCTGGGCGGTGCGCCGGGGATTTACTCCGCCCGCTATTCCGGGGTGGACGCCACCGACCAGCAGAACCTGGAAAAGCTGCTTGTGGCCCTGAACGACGTCCCTGACGAACAGCGTACCGCGCAATTCCACTGCGTGCTGGTCTACATGCGTCACGCGGAAGATCCCACGCCGATTGTCTGTCACGGCAGCTGGCCGGGCGTGATCACCCGTGAAGCGGCGGGCAACGGCGGCTTTGGTTACGACCCGATTTTCTTTGTCCCGACCGAGGGCAAAACCGCTGCGGAACTCACCCGCGAAGAGAAAAGCGCGATCTCCCACCGTGGACGCGCCCTGAAACTGTTACTGGAAGCACTGCGTAATGGCTAATTTGCCGCCTCTGAGTCTTTATATTCACATCCCATGGTGCGTGCAGAAATGCCCGTACTGCGATTTCAACTCGCACGCGCTGAAGGGCGAAGTGCCGCACGATGATTACGTCGCGCATCTGCTGGCCGATCTGGATGCCGATGTACCGTACGCACAGGGACGTGAAGTAAAGACCATTTTTATTGGTGGCGGTACGCCGAGCCTGCTTTCAGGCCCGGCGATGCAGACGCTGCTGGACGGTGTGCGCGCACGCCTGAAGCTGGCAGCGGATGCTGAAATTACGATGGAAGCCAACCCGGGCACCGTTGAGGCCGACCGTTTTGTCGAGTATCAGCGCGCGGGCGTGAACCGTATCTCCATCGGCGTGCAGAGCTTTAGCGAGCCAAAGCTGAAGCGTCTGGGGCGCATTCATGGCCCGGAAGAGGCAAAGCGCGCGGCGAACCTGGCAACGGGGCTTGGGCTGCGCAGTTTTAACCTCGATTTGATGCACGGCCTGCCGGATCAGTCGCTGGAAGAAGCGCTGGACGATTTGCGTCAGGCAATTGAACTGAACCCGCCGCATCTGTCGTGGTATCAGTTGACCATTGAACCGAACACCCTGTTTGGTTCCCGTCCTCCGGTGCTGCCGGACGATGACGCGCTGTGGGATATCTTCGAGCAGGGCCACCAGCTTTTGACCGCGGCGGGGTATCAGCAATACGAAACCTCGGCGTATGCGAAGCCGGGCTATCAGTGTCAGCACAACCTGAACTACTGGCGCTTTGGTGATTATCTGGGGATTGGCTGCGGGGCACACGGCAAAGTGACCTTCCCGGACGGGCGCATTCTGCGCACTGCAAAAACGCGTCATCCGCGCGGGTTTATGGAAGGCCGCTACCTGGAGCGTCAGCATGACGTCGAGGCGGTGGATAAGCCGTTTGAGTTCTTTATGAACCGCTTCCGTCTGCTGGAAGCCGCACCGCGCGCGGAGTTTGCGCTCTACACCGGGTTGTCAGAGTCGGTGATTCGTCCGCAGATTGACGAGGCGTTGGCGCAGGGATATCTGACCGAGTGTAATGAGTACTGGCAGATCACCGAGCACGGTAAGCTGTTCCTAAACTCCCTTCTTGAGCTGTTCCTCGCTGAAAATCCTGAAGGCTGATTCAGGATTTTACATCCCGTTCTGCTGGTTGAGGGAAAGGCTGGCAGAGTGTGGGGATGGAAAAATCAAAACAACTCCGCAAACAAATGACACCCGAAGAATTACGCCTCTGGTATCTGCTCAGAGGTCGCCGCTTCTTTGGGTATAAGTTTCGCCGACAGATGCCGGTTGGGCCGTACATCGTGGATTTTGCCTGCTTTAAGGCGAAACTGATTGTTGAGCTGGACGGGGGGCAACATCAGGATAAAGAGGCCTATGACTCTCGTCGCACCGAGTTTTTGAATGCGAACGGCTGGGAAGTCGTACGGTTCTGGAATCATGAATTCAGGGCTAATGAGGAGGAGATGCTGATGGCTATTCTGCAACGATTGCAATGCCTGATGCCCTCACCCTAACCCTCTCCCACAGGGAGAGGGAACTGGTTACTCCCTCTCCCACAGGGAGAGGGAACTGGTTACTCCCTCTCCCCTGGGGAGAGGGCCGGGGTGAGGGGCCCTACGCGCAGAGGCGTTACTTCAGCGTCCCCACCAGCGCCTTCCGGCTGTCTTCCAGGGACACCACGCGTTTACACACATCTTTGCCGAACTGCTGGAAATCGGCTTCCTGATTCTTCCACTCGTTCTGAATCGAGGTTTGCAGTCCGCCCAGGCTACCCAGTACACCCTGCAACGGATTACCGCCGCCTTTCAGCACCGCTTTGGCGCCCATCTCGTTGATGCTGTCCTGGAGAATGCCGCCCATCGCCTGGTTCACCAGCTGCTGACCGTCGGCTCGCACCTGATCGATCGCCTTATAGTGGAACGTCAGGCCATCAGAGCGCGTCTCAATAATGCGGTTCATCTGTTCTTTCAGCTGTTTATCCAGCTTCGTCAGGCGGGTGCGCATATTGCTGCTCTCCCCCACCTCTTTGGTGATGATTTTATCCAGCGCCACGCGGCCCTTCTCAACGCGGGTCAGCGCGCCATCGTTTATCCATGGCAGCGCGGTACGCAACTCGGCCTGGTAGTCCATCGCCTGCTCGCGCTGGGCGGCCGTCAGGTTTTGCTGTTTGCCGTTAAACGTCACGTTGCCATCCGGCGTGATCACCAGATTGCCATTCTCGCCTTTAACCTGCACGGTTTGCGGGCTTAATACCACGTCGTCACGCGGGGTGACGCTACATTTATACTCCGCATGGGCGGTGGTTCCGATTGCCAGTAAAGCAACCGCCAGCAACGTTTTACGCATCTTCAACACTCCCTCAGACAAAATGGGCCAGCTAATGCTGGCCCCGTTCTTGCTTTATTAGTCCCACCAAACGTCGAAAAGTTCGCTGACGCGGACATCTTCCAGTTTGTGGTCTTCAAGCCATTTGCGTACCAGCGCCTGATGTTCTTCGGTGCATTTCCCCACTTCCTGGGTGCAAATCAGACCTTCCCACGCCAGATAGCCGCTACCGTCGAAGGCCAGCTTGTTGGGTTCGATCACCTCGTTGATGAACGCATCAACGTCCTGATCGATCTGCTCAACGCTGGTGCCTTCCGGGAAACGCCAGGCAACGGAGAAACCCACTTCCTGGAATTCTTCGATGTGCATCTTTTTACGCAGACGACGGCTACGATTCTTTGCCATTATTTCACCCTCTCGAACATTAAGTCCCATACGCCGTGACCAAGACGATGGCCACGCTGTTCAAATTTTGTCACCGGACGTGAATCCGGACGCGGTACGTAGTCGTTGCTTTCAGACTGGTTTTTATACCCGTCCAGCGACGACATCACTTCCAGCATGTGTTCCGCATAAGGTTCCCAGTCGGTCGCCATGTGGAAGACGCCGCCCAGCTTAAGCTTACTTTTCACCAGCTCGGCAAACGGCGCCTGAACGATACGGCGTTTATTATGACGCGCTTTGTGCCACGGGTCAGGGAAAAAGAGCTGAACCATGTTCAAAGAATTGTCAGGAATCATTTTGTGCAGCACTTCCACCGCGTCGTGACACATAACGCGCAGGTTCTCAACGCCCTCTTCATGGGCCGTTGCCAGACACGCACCGACGCCTGGCGAGTGCACTTCAATACCGAGGAAGTTCTGCTCCGGTCGCGCTTTCGCCATAGTGACCAGCGAGGTGCCCATGCCAAAACCGATCTCCAGCGTCACTGGCGCATCGCGACCAAACAGCTCGGTAAAGTCGAGCGGCTGCTCGCTGAACTCAACGCCCATCACCGGCCAGTAGTTGTCCAGCGCGTGTTGCTGCCCTTTTGTCAGGCGGCCCTGACGGCGGACAAAGCTGCGAATACGGCGCAGCGGGCGACCGTTTTCATCAAATTCCGGTGAAATGACGTCGTTTTTCATAAAAGAGTTGTCTGCTTGTGAGAGTGTACGGGAAACGGGCATTATCCAAAGTTAAGGCTTCTATGCAAGCATGGGAAAGATCCGGTTTACAGCAGATTGACGCTGTGCTGCAATCTGCCTCCCTGATTAAGCGAATCGATGACCATGCAAGCCTCTCAATTTTCAGCCCAGGTGCTGGACTGGTACGACAAATACGGGCGTAAAACCCTGCCCTGGCAAATTGAAAAAACGCCTTACAAAGTATGGCTCTCCGAGGTGATGTTGCAACAAACGCAGGTCGCGACGGTCATTCCTTACTTCGAGCGTTTTATGGCGCGCTTCCCGACAATCACCGATCTGGCCAACGCGCCGTTAGACGAGGTATTGCACCTGTGGACAGGCCTCGGCTATTACGCCCGCGCGCGCAACCTGCACAAAGCCGCACAACAGGTCGCCACCCGCCACAACGGTAAATTCCCGGAGACCTTTGACGAGGTTGCGGATTTGCCCGGCGTCGGGCGTTCAACCGCAGGCGCAATCCTTTCCCTGTCTTTAGGCAAGCATTTCCCTATTCTCGACGGCAACGTCAAGCGCGTGCTGACACGCTGCTACGCCGTAGAAGGCTGGCCGGGCAAGAAAGAGGTTGAGAAGCGCCTGTGGGAGATCAGTGAAGCGGTCACTCCGGCGAAAGGGGTGGAACGTTTTAACCAGGCGATGATGGATCTGGGCGCGATGGTCTGCACCCGTTCAAAACCGAAGTGCGAACTCTGCCCGGTAAATAACCTCTGCGTGGCC
Source organism: Enterobacter sp. 301B (assembly GCF_003850715.1). Classification (NCBI taxonomy): domain Bacteria; kingdom Pseudomonadati; phylum Pseudomonadota; class Gammaproteobacteria; order Enterobacterales; family Enterobacteriaceae; genus Enterobacter; species Enterobacter sp. 301B. The sequence goes on along the minus strand of NZ_PQTC01000027.1, from coordinate 16,863 downwards.
TATGCGAACCACTCCTGGGCGCAGTATCCGGGGAAAAAACCGAAGCAGACGCTGCCTGAACGCACCGGGTACATGCTGCTGATGCAGCATGGCGACGAGGTGTTTCTCGCCCAGCGCCCGCTGAGTGGCCTGTGGGGTGGTCTATACTGCTTCCCACAGTTTGAGGATGAAGCTTCGCTTCGGGCATGGCTTGAACAGCGCGGCATTGCGGCCGATACCCTGACGCAACTCAACGCGTTCCGTCATACCTTCAGCCATTTCCATCTGGATATTGTGCCTATGTGGCTTCCCGTGTCCTCATTCACCTCCTGCATGGATGAAGGCACCGCTCTCTGGTATAACTTAGCGCAACCGCCATCAGTCGGGCTGGCGGCTCCCGTGGAGCGCCTGTTACAGCAATTACGTGTCGGTGCAATGGTTTAGCATCGGCAAGACAAAGAGGAATGAGTATGGCCAGAACCATTTTTTGTACTTTCCTGCAGCGCGACGCTGAAGGCCAGGATTTCCAGCTCTACCCGGGCGACCTGGGTAAACGCATTTACAACGAGATCTCCAAAGAAGCCTGGGGACAGTGGCAGAAAAAACAGACCATGCTGATCAACGAGAAAAAGCTCAGCATGATGAACCCGGAACACCGCAAGCTGCTGGAGCAGGAGATGGTGAACTTCCTGTTCGAGGGTAAAGACGTCCACATCGAAGGCTATACGCCACCGGAAAAATAATACTCTGCGGCTGCTGCCCGGCGGCGCTGCGCTTGCACGGGCCTACGGTTATGTAGGCCGGGTAAGCGCAGCGCCACCCGGCAACAGCAACCTCAAAGCAAACACAACACGCACTCCCGGAATGATGAAAAAACTATTAGCGCTAGCACTTGTTGCGCCGTTGCTTGTGTCTTGTTCTTCCAAAAAGGGCGATAGCTATAACGAAGCCTGGGTTAAGGACACCAACGGTTTTGACATTTTGATGGGGCAGTTTGCCCATAACATCGAGAACATATGGGGATTTAACGAAGTTCTTATTGCCGGACCGAAGGACTACGTTAAGTATACCGACGCCTATCAGACCCGTAGCCACATCAACTTCGATGACGGTACGATTACGATTGAAACCATCGCGGGGACTGAACCTGCGGCGCATTTACGTCAGGCCATCATCAAAACCCTGCTGATGGGCGACGATCCGGGATCTATCGATCTCTACTCTGATGCCGATGACATTACTATCTCCAAAGAGCCGTTCCTGTATGGGCAGGTCGTTGACCAGACCGGTCAGCCGATTCGCTGGGAAGGTCGCGCGACGAACTTCGCAGACTATTTGCTGCAAACGCGCCTGAAAAGCCGCACCAATGGCCTGAAGGTGATCTATAGCGTTACGATCAACCTGGTGCCGAACCACCTCGACAAGCGTGCGCATAAGTATCTGGGCATGGTGCGTCAGGCGTCGCGTAAGTATGGCGTGGATGAGTCGCTGATCCTGGCGATTATGCAGACCGAATCCTCGTTCAACCCGTATGCGGTGAGCCGTTCCGACGCGCTGGGGCTGATGCAGGTTGTGCAGCACAGCGCCGGTAAAGACGTGTTCCGCGCGCAGGGGAAATCCGGTACGCCGAGCCGCAGCTACCTGTTCGATCCGCAAAGCAACATTGATACCGGCACGGCCTATCTGGCGATGCTGAACAATGTCTATCTCGGCGGGATCGATAACCCGACTTCACGTCGCTATGCGGTGATCACCGCCTACAACGGCGGTGCGGGCAGCGTCCTGCGCGTCTTCTCGAACGATAAAGTTCAGGCCGCGAACATCATCAACAGCATGGCGCCGGGGGACGTGTACTCCACGCTGACCACTCGCCACCCGTCTGCGGAATCCCGCCGCTATCTGTATAAGGTGAATACGGCGCAGAAGAACTACCGTCGCCGCTAGAAACCAACACCACCCCTCACCCTACCCTCTCCCCAATGGGGAGAGGGTGTTCAAGTTCCCTCTCCCCTTTGGGGTGAGGGGGCATCAGACCGCACCCATCTCATCCCACCCATACAAAAATGCTATTTGCATCACAATCCAAACTGCAAATTAATGTGGATTGCATTTTTTTGCGGGAGGTAACAAAACATATCGTTGCCAACTGATAGAATTGCATCAAATAACAACCCTGAATGTTCCTATAACAACATATCTCCCGCTCACTTGTGAGGAAAGTAACATGAACCTTAAGCTGCAGCTTAAAATCTTGTCGTTTCTGCAGTTCTGCCTGTGGGGTAGCTGGCTGACTACACTCGGCTCCTATATGTTTGTGACGCTCAAGTTCGATGGTGCGTCAATCGGTGCCGTCTACAGCTCGCTGGGTATTGCGGCTGTTTTCATGCCAACGCTGCTCGGTATCGTGGCAGATAAATGGTTAAGTGCGAAATGGCTGTATATGCTTTGCCATCTGGTGGGTGCGGGGACGCTGTTTATGGCGGCCGAAGTGACCACGCCGGGGGCGATGTTTATGGTGATCCTGCTTAACTCGCTGGCGTATATGCCAACGCTTGGCCTGATCAACACCATCTCCTACTACCGCCTGAAATCTGCCGGTCTGGATATCGTCACCGACTTCCCGCCAATCCGTATCTGGGGCACCATCGGCTTTATCATGGCAATGTGGGGCGTGAGCTTCGCGGGCTTCGAGCTGAGCCACATGCAGCTGTATATTGGTGCCGCGCTCTCCGTGCTGCTGGCGCTGTTCACCCTGACGCTGCCCACCATTCCGGTTTCTAACCAGCAGAAAAACCAGAGCTGGAGCACCATGCTTGGCCTGGACGCCTTCGCCCTGTTCAAAAACAAGCGCATGGCGATCTTCTTTATTTTCTCCATGCTGCTGGGCGCGGAACTGCAAATCACCAACATGTTCGGTAATACCTTCCTGCACAGCTTCGATAACGATCCGCTGTTTGCCGGGAGCTTTATCGTTGAACACGCGTCGGTGATGATGTCCATCTCGCAGATCTCTGAGACGCTGTTCATCCTGACCATCCCGTTCTTCCTGAGCCGCTACGGCATCAAGAACGTCATGCTGATCAGTATCGCTGCCTGGATGTTGCGCTTCGGTCTGTTCGCCTACGGCGACCCAAGCGCGTTCGGCACCGTGCTGCTGGTTCTGTCGATGATTGTTTACGGCTGTGCCTTCGACTTCTTCAACATCTCCGGCTCGGTGTTTGTAGAAAAAGAGGTGAAACCTGAAATTCGCGCCAGCGCGCAGGGCATGTTCCTGATGATGACCAACGGCTTCGGCTGTATTCTGGGCGGCGTGGTGAGCGGTAAAGTGGTTGAGATGTATACCACCAACGGCATCACCAACTGGCAGCCAGTGTGGCTGATCTTCGCCGGGTACTCACTGGTGCTTTTCTTCGCGTTCATCGTGCTGTTCAAGTACAAGCACGTGCGCGAGCCGCACGGTGCACAGCCGATCGCGCATTGATTGTTGTGCCCGGTGGCGCTGCGCTTACCGGGCCTACAAAACCAGACCGTAGGCCGGGTAAGGCGTAGCCGCCACCCGGCTATTTTATTCCAGAAAGCACCCACCCCACCGACAGCAAATCCGCGCTGCCGCCCGGGCTCAGATTGCGTTCAATCAATGCCTTATCCATCTTCAGCAACGCCTCGCAGTCCCAGCCGTTAGCCAGTAATTCCCGCGCGTAGCCCTGAACGTAGCGCAGCCCTTCAGTGCCGCCGCGCGAAACGAGATTACTGTCCTGGTTGATGGCCATCAGGCGCAATAACAGGTCATGAAGGGTGTTTCCCTTCCACTGCGCCAGCGCCTTACGCACCGTGCTGAAGCCGCTTTCTGCCTCACCGCGCGCGCCGGTTAAACCGTACTGTTGAAACTGTCGCTCTCCCGCCGTTGCCTGCCCGCAGCGCCCGCCCAGTTCCCGCGCCACGAGCCCACGACAGATGTTACTTACCTCACAACAGAGGCTATCCGCAGAGATATTTTTCACACGTCCGGCGGCGAAGCAGAGCAAACCAAGGGCAAAAATCCCGCCCTTGTGCGTGTTCACCCCGCCCGTGGCGGCGTACATCGCCTGCTCACAGGCCATTCCCATCGGGCGGATAATCCGTAGCTGCTCTCCAGCAGGTTTTTCCGCATGTGCTTCACCCAGTTCCGCAAAACGGGCAAACCACGGCGTAATCGCCGCAATGCTGCGGAGGAATAAGGTATGGTCCATATCGCGATGGGAGCCGTTATTGAGCCTGTCCACCAGCCCCGGTTTGGGCGTCAGCTCCAGCTCCTGCCACAGCGCCTCTGCGGCAAGCGCAGGAACATCAACCGGGCGCGGTTTAGTCGCGAGCAAACCAGTCATCTATCATTTTCTCCACGCGGGAAACCACCTGCTCAACGGGATGGTGCCGAGAACGGGAACAAGCGTGGGCAGGCTCGTCGCAAATCAGACAGCGCCTGAGGTGTGAACCCAACGACTGACGGCCAACGTGGCCGTTTTCAGGGCAGATCACATCCAGATCCCACAGTCTGCCGAGCGGGTGCGTCTGCTCCAGTTCAGCACAGTGCGCTTTAATTTCCGCCGCCGGATGCGCGACGCACCACAGCGCTTCAGGTCCGGTGGGTAGCCAGAGCACCTGGCGGTCCAGCACCTGCCAGCGGTTTTCCCACAGCAGCTGGTCGCACATCTGTAACGCCACGCCCATGGTGTTGCGATAGCGCAGGCTGTCTTTAATTTGCCCGGGCGTGACCAGCGTTAGGGAGATCACCGGTTGTTGATGGTGCGTAAGCCAGTCAGCCTGACGGGCTGCGCGGCGCTCTTTCGCCGCCAGCAGCGCGTCCAGGCTGACACCCGTCCGCACGGGTGTCGCAATAGTCATATTCACTCCTTTACCTGTCGAACGGTGTCGATCACGCTGCCGTCGCGGTAGCGGATCACCCCGACAATTTTGTCGGTGAACTCAATCGGTTTCGGTACGCCGGTCAGGGAAATCGCCCGCTCATAGAGCGCGTTGATATCTACAACCTTCAGGCCTGCTTCCATGAGTCGTTCGCGGATCTCCGGGCGCGCCGGGTTGACCGCAATACCGTGGTCGGTGACCAGCACGTCAATGCTCTCCCCCGGCGTGAGGCGCGTGGTAACGCGCTTCACAACGGTCGGGATGCGGCTTCGCAGCAGCGGCGCGACCACAATGGTCAGGTTGGCTGCCGACGCCACGTCGCAGTGCCCGCCGGATGCGCCGCGCATCACGCCGTCGGATCCGGTGATGACGTTGACGTTAAAATCGACGTCGATTTCCAGCGCGCTGAGGATCACCACGTCGAGCTGGTCGCAGCTTGCCGCCTTGCTGCCGGGGTTGGCGTAGACGTTGGTGGAGATCTCCACGTGGTTCGGGTTGCGCGCCAGCGAGGCCGCTGCCTGGCCGTCAAAGCACTGGGTGTCGAGCAGCTTTTCGATGAGCCCCTTCTCGTGCAAATCCACCAGGCTGCCGGTGATACCGCCAAGGGCGAAGCGCGCCTTCACGCCGCTGCGCTCCATCTTCTCTTCCATAAAGCGGGTGCAGGCGGTCGCCGCCGCGCCGGAGCCGGTCTGCATCGAGAAGCCCGGTTTAAAGTAACCAGAGTGTTCAATCACGTCCGCCGCATAGCGGGCAATCATCAGCTCGCGCGGGTTGCTGGTGACGCGCGCCGCACCGACGCTGATTTTCGCCGGGTCGCCCACGCTCTCCACCTGCACGATGTAGTCCACCTGATCCTGCACCAGGCTGGCGGGCATATTCGGGAACGGCACCAGTTCTTCGGTCAGCAGCACCACCTTACGGGCAAAGTGTGCGTCCACCATGGCGTAGCCCAGCGAACCGCAACACGATTTGCCCTGCGTGCCGTTGGCGTTGCCAAACTCATCGCTGCACGGCACGCCAAGAAATGCCACGTCGATATTCAGCTCGCCATCCTGGAGCAGCTTCACGCGCCCGCCGTGGGAGTGAATTTGTACCGGCTCGTCCATCAGCCCGTGGGAGATGGCCTCCGCCAGCCTGCCGCGCATACCGGAGGTGTAAATTCGGGCGATCACGCCGCTTTGAATATGCTCGATCAGCGCGTCGTTGCAGGTCATCAGCGAGCTGGAGGCCAGGGTCAAATTTTTAAAACCCATCCGCGCCAGCAGCGCCACAACGGTGTTGATCACCCGGTCGCCCTCGCGAAAGGCATGGTGGAAAGAGATGGTCATCCCGTCCTGCAAGCCGCTGCGCATGACGGCTTCTTCGAGGGAGGCGCAAAGCTTACGGTTGTGTTTCGCCTCGCTGTCCGCCAGCCACGGCGTCGCGCTGTGGGCGGTATCAAAGGGCTTCAGATCCCGCAGATGGGGGAAATTCACATGGAGAAGTTCTGTCTGATTCATTATGTCATCCTTACCGACGCACGCCGGAGGCCGCCGCGCGCTCAAGCACCACCTGCGCGTGGTTAATAATCGGTGCATCCACCATTTTGCCGTTGAGCGACACCACGCCCAGGCCGTTACGCTCGCCCTCTTCTGCCGCTTCAATCACCCGTTTGGCGTGCTCCACCTCTTCCTGAGTCGGGGCGTAGGCGTTGTGCAGCAGGTCAATCTGGCGCGGGTTAATCAGCGATTTGCCGTTAAAGCCCATCTTGCGGATCAGGTCGACCTCGCGCAGGAACCCGGCTTCGTCATTAACGTCTGACCACACCACGTCGAAAGCGTCGATGCCCGCAGCGCGGGCGGCGTGCAGCACAGCGCAGCGGGCGTAGAACAGCTCGGTGCCGTCGCCGCGCTCGGTCTGCATGTCCATTACGTAGTCAAAGGCGGCCAGCGCGATGCCGATCAGGCGCGGGGAGCTGCGGGCAATCGCCACGGCGTTGATGACGCCAATGGCCGATTCAATCGCCGCCATCACGCGGGTGGAACCTACTTCACGCCCGCACTCCTGCTCAATGCGCTCGAGGTGGCCCTCCAGCTCGTAGATATCGTCCGGGGTGTCGGTTTTTGGCAGGCGAATCACGTCTACGCCCGCGCGTACGGCGGCCTCCAGATCCAGCAGGCCAAACGGCGTGCTCAGCGGGTTAATACGCACCACGGTTTCGATATCCTGATACATCGGGTGCTGCAACGCGTGGAACACCAGCATGCGTGCGGTGTCTTTCTCGCGCAGGGCCACGGCGTCCTCAAGGTCAAACATGATGGAGTCGGGGCGGTAGATAAAGGCGGTGGAGAGCATGGCGGCATTGGCGCCCGGCAGGAACAGCATACTGCGGCGGAGTTTACTCATTTCAGCGCCCCCCAGTTGATGGCCTGTTCATCGGCGGCACGCAGAAGCGCGCTTTGCAGGCGGGCGCGGATCACACAGTCCAGCGCCCCTTTGTCTTCAATAATGATTAATCCCTGGTGCACGTTCATGGCGCGCAATGTGTCGTTGACCACCTGGCGTATTTGCTCGCCAAACTGCTTAATCACTTCACTGTGGATGACAATCTCCAGCTCACCGTGAGCGGGGGCGATTTTCACCATCAGGTCGCTGGACTCCTGCGTTCCGGCCAGCGCCTCCCTTACAATATTCATGATAAATTCCTGATAGTTATGCGACTTCCGCACTCGCACGATAATGTGCTTCGAGGTGCGCGAAGGTGGAGTCCGGGACAATCTCCCGGATCCGGGAAAACTGCTGTGTCTTGAGTAAACGGCGCACTTCCGAGGCCGAAATGGCGTTGCCGGTGGCTTTGATGCGCGGCATTTCCACCACGTCGATGTGCGAGGCCAGCAGATCGTGCAGCGTCTGGTTGTACTGGCGGGTGATATCGCAGAACGGTTCCGAACCAATAAAACGGTGCGTGATGCCCAGCGCCGGGGCGATAAAGTCCCGGAAGATCAGCACGTCGATCTCGCTCCACGCCTGCTGCACTTTGCCGGTCTCCTTCAGGAAGTAGGCCGGAAACGTGGCGCGGGAGATGATGTACTGCGAGCCTTCATGCACCACCACGTTCGGCAGATGCGCCACGCCCGCGCGCACCATCTCAATGCGCGCGCTGAACGGGAAGAACGAGGCGTCTTCACGCACCACGAACAGATGTAGAGCATCGCACTGCGCCGCCGCCTGCTCCACCAGATGACGGTGACCGAGGGTGAACGGGTTGGCGTTCATCACGATGGCACCAATCTTCTCCCCACACTTGCGGCTAGCGCGCAGGGATCGGCAGTAGCGCACGATCCCTTGCGGAGTGTTTTCCATTAGCACCGCGCTGTTCCCGCTCTGGGCAACCGGCCAGAAACCGCTGCGGCCAAAGCGTTCCTTATTGCACGGACGGGTGCAGAGGAAGAGGTGAAAATGGCCGCGCTCCAGCGCCGCATTTTCCACCTCTGCCAGCAGACGCGCGCTGAGGTTTTCCCCACGAAGCTGCTCGTTGACCGCCACGCACTTGATGACGTTGGCAGCCAGCCCGGCGCAACCCACCAGCTGCGCGCCGGACCAGGCTTCAACAAACAGCGTGATGTCGTTGTCCAGGCCAAGGCCGCTGTCTGCCAGCAGGTAGCGGATCTGGCTTAAGCGTTCCGGGTGTTTCGCCACAACGGTGTGGCGAAAATCAATGGGTTGCGATTGCATGCTGCCGCCTTACTCAGTGCGCTGCCGCGAGCCCGACGGCTGGCGCTTCCACGATCACGTTGCTCAGATGACCGATATGTTCGATCTCCACCTCAATGCGATCCCCCTCCTTCATAAACAGTGGCGGGTTGCGCTTTTTACCCACCCCGCCAGGCGAGCCGGTGATGATCACGTCGCCCGGGCTGAGACGGGTGAAGGTGCTGATGTACTCGATCAGCTCCGCCACCTTGTGGATCATGCTGCTGGTGTTGTCCTCCTGCACCATGCGGCCGTTCAGCCAGGTGCGGATCGCCAGGCTGTGCGGGTCCGGGATCTCATCCGCCGTCGCCATCCACGGGCCGAACGCCCCGGTCTGCCGCCAGTTTTTCCCGGCGGTGAACCAGGTGTGCTGCCAGTCGCGGGCGGAGCCGTCCATGTAGCAGCTGTAGCCCGCCACGTGGCGCAGGGCGTCGTCGCGGCTGATGTTCTCCCCGCCTTTGCCGATGATCACCGCCAGCTCGCCTTCGTAGTCGAACTCGCTGGAGTGGCGCGGCTTCAGCACCGGCTCGTTGTGGCCGGTCTGTGAATCCGGGAAGCGGACAAACAGGGTCGGGGCCGGGTTATGCTGATCAAACTCCTTGCGCTTGTCGGCATAGTTCATGCCCACGCAGAGAATTTTTTCCGGCTGGACAATCACCGGTAAGAAGGTGATGGCGTTCAGCGGTACATCCACCGCGTCGTTCAGAAAACGGGTGGCCTGCGCCAGCCCGTTCCCCTGCAACAGCGCTTTAAGGTCGCCATAGCGGTCGCCCAGGCGGCGGCCTAAATCAATCACGCCCCCGGCCTGAACGATGCCGTAGCTGCGTTTACCCTGGTATAAAAAGCTTGCGAGTTTCATTGTTCTTTCCTGAAAACTTAAACGAGGAAGTTGCCCAGAATCAGCAGTGAGACAGAGACGTTAATCGCCCCGCCGATACGGGTAGCAATCTGGGCGAATGGCATCAGGCTCATGCGGTTGCCTGCGGTCAGGATCGCCACGTCACCAGTACCGCCCTGCCCGCTCTGACAGCAGGAGACGATGGCGACATCAATCGGGTGCATACCAATCTTTTTGCCAACGAAGAATCCGGTTGCCACCAGCGCGGAAACGGTGCTGATAATCACCAGCAGGTTGCTGACGGTGAACGCCGCCACCAGTTCATGCCATGGGGTAATCGCCACGCCAACGGCGAAGAGAATCGGGTAGGTCACGGAGGTCTGGAAGAATTTGTACACCACCTGAGAACCCTCCAGCAGACGCGGAGAGGCGCCATTGCAGAGCTTCACCAGCACCGCCATAAACAGCATACCGACCGGCGCTGGCAGACCAATCAGCTTGTGGCCGAGCATGCCCAGCATGTACAGCAGCACCGCCAGCAGCGCGCCGGAGGCGATGGTGGTCACATCCGCTTTGCCGGAGAACGCGGGTTGAGAGACGGTGGCATCGGCGTTGGCGCGGTTAGGCATCAGCTGGCCTTCACCGGTCAGGTGCGGGTAGCGTTTCCCGAGCTGGTTGAGGCAACCGGAGATGATGATCGCCGTCAGGCCGCCGAGCATTACCATCGGCAGCACGCGGCCGAGCGCCACGCCCTGATCCATGTGCAGCAGGGTGGCATAGCCGATAGAGAGCGGGATCGCCCCTTCCCCGACGCCGCCCGCCATGATCGGCAGAATGATAAAGAAGAAGATCTGGAACGGCTCAAGGCCCAGCGCCAGCCCAACGCCCATGCCGACAATCATGCCGACGATTTCACCGCACAGCATCGGGAAGAAGATGCGCAGGAAGCCCTGGATCAGCACGGTGCGGTTCATGCTCATGATGCTGCCGACAATAATGCAGCAGATATAGAGGTAGAGAATATTGGTGGATTTATAGAATTTGGTCGTGGACTCGACCACCACGTCCGGCAGCAGGCCGTAATAGACCAACGCGGAAGGGATAAAGGTGGCGCAAATTGCCGCCGCGCCGAGCTTGCCGACAATCGGCAGGCGTTTGCCGAACTCACCGCAGGCAAAGCCGAAGAAGGCCAGCGTGGCCACCATGACCACGATGTCGCTCGGCAGTTTTCCGCCCAGGCAATCTATCGCAATCAGCGCGCCCGCCAGAACGAACAGTGGCAGAGGAATAATGCCGATTTTCCAGGTATCCATAATATGCCACCAGCGCTCTTTGAGCGATGGCCGCTGAATATCAATCGGGTCGTGGGTAACAGAGAATGAATCGTCAGTTGTGCTCATAATAAGCCCCTTAGTTATTTTGTGCGTCCAGCTTAGAGTCACAAAGGCTTACTTTATGTGAGGGATGGCATATTAAAAGCGAAGTTTTAATGGCCGCTATGGTTTTAATGGTTTCTTTTATTTAATGTGATTTATGCCTTATTTATTGCCGTGGTTTTTATGGTTTCTTTTCTTAACTGAACAAAGAAATAACATTTATTCATTTAACCTTAAGAGGATGAGACTTTCGGAAAAATCTTTTACAGGCTGCGCTGTGCAAGGGATCACAAGTTTTCGGCAAAGCGGGCATCCTGGCCTTAAAAGATGATATATTCAGCCGACCTGTTGATATCTCGCGTGATAGTTATGAAAGTATCGTTTCAGATCAAGCTGTTTATTTCGCTGGTCGCCTTTTTCTCAGTGCTGTTCGCATTACTGGGCGGATATTATTATGTCGATGTCGGCAGGCAGCTTTATCAGGAAATGAGCGCGCGCGCAAAAATACAGGCCGAAGAAATTGCGCTTATTCCTTCTCTGCGAAAAGAAGTCGAACAAAAGGATATCCAGGGCATCCATGACTTTATGCAGAAAATAGCCGCCCGCAGCGACGCCAGTTTTATTGTGATTGGTGACAATAAAGGGCTGCATCTTTTCCATTCCGTGTTTGCCGACCGGGTAGGCAAAACGCTGGTTGGCGGAGACAACGACGAGGTATTACACGGCAAAAGCACCATCACCATCCGCAAGGGCGGGTTAGGCATTTCGCTGCGCAGCAAAGCGCCCATTTTTAATGATGCCGGGCAGGTGGTGGGGATTGTTTCGGTAGGCTATCTCACAAGCTATCTGGACACCATCACCGTCAGCAAGGTGGTTAATATCCTGATTGCCGCCGTGCTGCTGCTTATCGCCCTGTTTATTTTCTCCTGGTTCTTCACCCGCAGCATCAAGAAGCAGATATTCTCTCTGGAGCCGCGCGAAATCGGCCTGCTGGTGCGTCAGCAAAAGGCGATGATGGAATCCATTTATGAAGGGGTGATTGCCATCGACGACGATCTCCGCATTGAGGTGATTAACCAGGCGGCGCGTAAATTATTAGGCTTACGCCAGCCCGCCCGCGAACTGCGGGGTCAACTCATCAGCCAGGTGATTGCGCCCGTCCCGTTCTTTAACGCGCAAACCATGCTTGCGAAAGACACCCACGATGAGATCTGTCGCTTTAACGATCTCACGGTCATTGCCAGCCGGGTGCGGATCATGCTGGAAGATGCGTTGCAGGGATGGGTGATCACCTTTCGCGATCGCAACGAGATCGACTCGCTCAGCGCCCAACTCAGCCAGGTGAAGCGCTATGTTGATAACCTGCGCATTATGCGCCATGAACAGCTGAACCGCATGACCACGCTGTCCGGCCTGCTGCATATGGGCCGTTATGACGAGGCAATTCGCTATATACAGGCGCAGTCGGAACACGCTCAGGAGCTGCTGGACTTTATCTCGTCCCGCTTTAGCTCCCCGACGCTGTGCGGTTTGCTGCTTGGAAAGGCCGCCCGCGCGCGTGAAAAAGGCGTTGAGCTGAGCTTCGATCCGGCCTGCCGGGTGGACAAACCCTTCCTGCCGCTGCTCGAATCGGAACTAGTCTCGATCATCGGGAACTTGCTGGATAACGCCATCGAAGCGACCCAGCGCGCCCCGCTCCCGCATGCCCCGGTAGACGTGCTAATAAAGTTGAACGAGCAGGAACTGATTATTGAAGTCGCCGACCAGGGCGTCGGCATCACACCGGAGATCCGCGACCGGATCTTTGAGCGCGGCATCACTACCAAAACGCGCGGCGATCACGGTATTGGCCTGTATCTGATTGAAAGCTACGTCACGCAGGCTGGCGGTGCAATTGAAGTTGCCGATAACACCCCACGCGGTGCCATTTTCTCACTGTTTATTCCCGCCACGGGAACGGTCCGGCACCCCGTACAGGAACTGGAAGATACCGACTATGCAACATGAACTTATCGACGTACTGATTGTTGAAGACGAGAACGAACTGGCGCAACTGCACGCGGAGCTTATCGGTAAACATCCGCGCCTGAGGCTGGTGGGGATTGCCGCGTCACTGGCCGACGCGCAGGTACAACTGGAGAGCAAACAGCCGAAGCTGATGCTGCTGGATAACTATCTGCCGGACGGCAAAGGCATCACCCTTATCAGCAACCCGATGCTCACCCGCGCCAACTGCTCGGTGATTTTCATCACCGCCGCCAGCGATATGGACACCTGTAGCCAGGCCATTCGTAACGGCGCGTTCGACTACATCCTCAAGCCGGTTTCCTGGAAACGCCTGAGCCAGTCGCTGGAACGTTTTGTGCAGTTTGCCGAACAGCAGCGCGTCTGGAAGATTGTCGACCAGCAGAACGTGGATTCACTCTATCAGCTACAGGCGAAAAATTATCGACTGGACAACGGCAGCAAAGGGATAGAGGAGAACACGCTGGCTCGGGTGCAAACGTTGTTTAACAACAAGGCGGCGCACTGCTTTACGGTGGATGAGGTGGTGAGCGAGACGGGCCTGAGTAAAACCACCACCCGGCGCTATCTGGAACACTGCGTGGAGGTGGGTTTTCTGACGGTGGAGATGCTGTACGGGAAGATTGGGCATCCGAGAAGGATGTACCGGCGTAGTGCGACTTAACTCCCCTCACCCCGGCCCTCTCCCCAAAGGGGCGAGGGTGAAAAGACGGCTCCGTGCAATCCCCTCTCCCCTTTGGGGAGAGGGTTAGGGTGAGGGGCCCTACTTTAACACGTACCCATACAGTCGCTTGATCCCGTCGGCATCCTTCTCGCTGTAAACGCCCTGCAACTCTGGCGAGAAACCCGGCAGCATATTAATGCCCTCTTCCAGCGCCAGGAAGTAGCGCTGTACTGCTCCACCCCAGACTTCCCCCGGTACCACGCACAGCACGCCCGGCGGGTATGGCAGCGCACCTTCGGCGGCAATGCGTCCTTCGGCGTCACGAATACGCACCAGTTCGACATTCCCGCGAATGTACTCCTGGTTGGCATCCTGCGGGTTCATCACCACGGCAGGCAGGCTCTCCTGGCGGAACATCGCCTTCTGTAAATCCTTCACGTTAAAGCTGACGTAGAGATCGTGCATCTCCTGGCACAGCTGACGGATCGTATAGTCGCGGTAACGCACCGGGTATTTCTGATAGATGGTCGGCAGCACATCCACGAGCGGCGTATCGTCTTCAATATGCTGTTCAAACTGCCCCAGCATCGCCACCAGCTGCATTAGCTTCTCCGCGCTCTCGGCTGGCGTCAGCAGGAACAGGATGGAGTTGAGATCGCACTTCTCCGGCACAATGCCGTTTTCGCGGAGGTAGTGGGCGAGAATGGTCGCCGGAATGCCGAAATCGGTATAGTGCCCTGTTTCCGCATCAATGCCCGGCGTGGTCAGCAGCAGCTTGCACGGATCGACGAAATACTGCTCGCGGGCATAGCCTTCAAAACCGTGCCATTTTGCACCCGGTTCAAAACTAAAGAAGCGACGCTCGCTGGCGATAGCCTGCGTGGGGTGATCCTGCCATGGCCGCCCCGCCACCACCGGTGGGATAAAGGGTTTGATCATATTGCAGTTGGCGATAATGGCTTTGCGCGCTTCAATGCCCAGCTCGACGCACTCAGCCCACAACCTGCGTCCGCTCTCACCCTCGTGGATCTTGGCGTTCACGTCCAGCGCCGCAAACAGCGGGTAAAACGGGCTGGTGGAGGCATGCAGCATGAACGCATTGTTCAGCCGCTTGTGCGGGCAGAAGCGCGATTGACCGCGAATATGGTTATCCTTTTTATGGATCTGTGAGGTTTGCGAGAACCCGGCCTGCTGTTTGTGGACCGACTGGGTCACGAAAATTCCCGGATCGTTCTCGTTCAGTTCCAGCAGAAGCGGAGACGTTTCCACCATCATCGGGATAAATTGCTCGTAGCCGACCCAGGCGGAGTCAAAGAGGATGTAGTCGCAAAGGTGACCGATCTTGTCGATCACCTGACGGGCGTTGTAGATCGTGCCGTCGTAGGTGCCGAGCTGAATGATCGCCAGACGGAACGGGCGCGCCTCGGCGGCTTTCTGCGGCGCGACGTCACGGATCAGTTCCCGCAGCCAGGCCTCATCAAAGCAGTGTTCATCGATCCCGCCGATAAAACCAAACGGATTACGGGCTGCCTCAAGATAGACAGGCGTTGCCCCGGCCTGGATCAGCGCCCCATGATGGTTGGACTTATGGTTGTTACGATCGAACAGCACCAGATCGCCACGGGTCAGCAGCGCATTGGTCACCACTTTATTGGCCGCCGACGTGCCGTTCAGCACGAAGTAGGTTTTATCCGCGTTGAACACTTTCGCCGCGAACTTTTGCGCGTGCTTGGCAGAACCTTCGTGGATCAGCAAATCACCGAGCTTCACGTCGGCATTGCACATATCGGCACGAAACACGTTTTCACCGAAGAAGTCGTAAAACTGCCGCCCGGCGGGATGTTTTTTGAAAAAGGCGCCGTGCTGGTGACCCGGACAGGCAAAGGTGCTGTTTCCCATCGCCACATACTGGCTCAGGGTGTCAAAAAAGGGTGGCAGCAGGTTCTCTTCATACCGGCAGGCGGCAGATTCCAGTTCCAGCAATTCCTGTGCTTTACCCGAGATGATCGCCGTGACACCCTCTGGCACCTCTCCTGGCTCTGTTGAGAACATAAATACCGGTAGCTGAAAGCCCGTACGCTTCAGCAACGCAAGAATGCCGCTGTAGCTTTCAACAACCGTAATGACGACTGCCGCCACATCGGTGAAATCGGTGTTATCCAGCATAACCTTTTCGCGATGCGTAGAAACTTTGGATACCAGCTCACGGCTGACGGCAATTTTCATGGTTTTCATAAGCGCAAATACCCTCACCGAACGGTGAGACAGGAAGGAGAAAATTCGCGCAATCATGTCACCTTTTATTTTCAGGTGCAAGAAGGAATCAGTATGCGTTACGCCTCCCAAAGCTAAGCATAATCAGGGACGGACGTGCCATAATCATGCAATGCCAGTGCTTAAATAACAGGAGTTAAACGTGGTGATTGGACCCTTTATCAATGCGGGAGCCGTATTGCTGGGCGGTGTACTTGGGGCAGTATTAAGCCAGCGGTTGCCGGAGCGTATTCGCGTCTCCATGCCCTCCATTTTTGGCCTGGCGTCGTTAGGGATTGGTATCCTTTTAGTGGTGAAATGCGCCAACCTGCCGGTGATGGTACTGGCGACACTGCTCGGCGCGCTGATCGGCGAGTTTTGCTATCTGGAAAAAGGCATTAATCACGCGGTAGGCAAAGCCAAAAATCTGATTGCCCGACCGGGCAAGGCAAAGCACGGCACGCACGAGTCGTTTATTCAGAACTACGTTGCGATCATTATTCTGTTCTGTGCCAGCGGCACGGGGATATTCGGTTCGATGCAGGAAGGGATGACCGGCGATCCCAGCATACTGATTGCGAAAGCGTTTCTGGATTTCTTTACTGCCACCATCTTTGCCACTACCCTCGGCATCGCCGTGGCGGCGATTTGTGTACCGATGCTGCTTATTCAGCTGGCGCTGGCCACCTGCGCCACGCTGATCCTGCCGCTGACGACGCCTGCGATGATGGCGGACTTTACCGCCGTCGGCGGCCTGCTGCTGCTGGCGACAGGGCTGCGCATCTGTGGCATCAAGATGTTTGCAGTGGTGAACATGCTCCCAGCCCTGCTGCTCGCGATGCCGCTTTCCGCGCTCTGGACGCACTTTTTCGCTTAAGTTTGCGACGAAATGGTGAGAGAGTGTGCAGTCTGCAACGAAAACAACAAATTTCGTTGACGTCGGAGGGCGGATCGGGTTTAATGCGCCCCGTTGCCCGGATAGCTCAGTCGGTAGAGCAGGGGATTGAAAATCCCCGTGTCCTTGGTTCGATTCCGAGTCCGGGCACCAATATTCATAAGGCCTCGCTGAAAAGCGGGGCTTTTTCCTTTCTTAG
>NZ_PQTC01000026.1:0-43118 GCF_003850715.1 Enterobacter sp. 301B | reverse complement strand
ACAGAGTAGCAAGGAACATAAAGTGAACGGAATGACCACCACCGCCGTATGTTCCCCTCACCCTAACCCTCTCCCCGGAGGGGCGAGGGGATTGCTCAGTGCTCGCATTAATTTGTGGGGAACCCTCAGCCCACCGGGAGAGGGTCGGGGTGAGGGCATCAGACCGCACCTTACAAAAAAACTACACCTGACCAACATACAGATAAATTGCCAGAAAGTGGCACACGCTGCCGCCCAGCACAAAGCCGTGCCAGATGGCATGGTTGTACGGGATACGCTTGCAGACGTAGAAAATCACGCCCAGCGAGTAGATCACTCCGCCCACCGCCAGAAGCGTCACGCCCCCCACCGCCAGCTTAATGGCTAACTGATACACCACAATCAGCGACAGCCAGCCCATTGTCAGATAGGTGACCAGCGACAACACTTTGAACCGGTGCGCGATGGTCAGCTTGAACAGGATCCCCAGCAGCGCCAGGCTCCAGATCACAATCATCAGGCCACGCGACAGCGGTGAGTTGAGCCCCACCAGCAAAAATGGCGTGTAAGTGCCTGCAATGAGAAGATAGATTGCGCAGTGGTCAAATTTCTTGAGCCATATCTTCGCCCGTTGATGCGGAATAGCGTGATACAGCGTTGAGGCAAGGAAAAGCAGGATCATACTCCCGCCATACAGGCTGTAGCTGGTAATGGCCATCGCGCTGGCGTTGGTATCTACCGCCTGCACCAACAGCAATACTAAGCCGACAATCCCAAACACCAGGCCAATGCCATGGCTTATACTGTTGGCTACTTCCTCAGCCAGCGAATATCCCTGTGCGATTAATGGTCTGCTCACCATACTTAACTCCGGGAAAACAAAAGATGATTATTCATCGCCAGTCTATGCTAACTGAGAATGATTCCAGTGAACACCTGTTAGCTAAAATAAATCCATAATCAAGATTTATCCTTACAAATCAGTATAATGCAAAATAAATCCACCGCACAGGTGTAAATGATTTCATTAACACCTGAGTAATCAAGGAGATAAATCCGTCTCTCACCCTTCGTCATCATGGTATGCTTCAGGGATAGTGTCCGACAGCGAGTTTAGCCATTGTGAGTATGTTCAGCCATTCCGCCATTGCCAGCCTCAACAATCTGGAAATGATGGTCTACAACTATGTCATTAAGAACCGTGACAAAGTGATGTACATGACCATCCGCGAGCTGGCGGATGCGGCGGGAGTCTCTACCACTACTATCCTGCGCTTCTGCCGAAAGCTCAACTGCGAAGGCTACTCGGAATTTCGGGTGCGCTTTAAACTCTATCTGGAGCAGAACGAGCCGCAGCAGGCGAATTTTGGTGCCAGTGAAATTATCAGCTTCTTTAAAAGCGTAAATAACGAAGAGTTCGATGCGTTATTAGATAAAGCCGTCGATATTATTTTATCATCTGAACGAATTATTTTTGTTGGCGCAGGCACGTCCGGATCGCTGGCAAAATATGGCGCACGTTTCTTTTCAAATATCGGGAAATTCAGCAACCATATCGACGATCCTTATTTCCCGGTCACTAACGATATGGCTAAAAATGCACTGGCCATTGTACTTTCCGTCTCCGGAGAAACCGAGGAAATCCTGCGCTTCGCCAGCCAGTTCAGCCTGCATCGCTGCAAGGTGCTCTCTGTCACCAGCCACGAACATTCTCGTCTCGCGAAACTGGCGGACTTTAATCTCTCCTGGCATGTCCCCCAAACGCGCATAGGCGGCGTTTACGATATAACCACCCAAATTCCCGTCATCTATATTCTGGAATCATTAGGCCGGAAACTGGCGAAGAAATTAACAGAATAAAACATCCTGTTTTTTTGATGTGACAAATTACAATTTCCGCAAAATGTTATATCGTGACATTTATTTCCGCTTTGCTAGACTCGAAATCATTAAGTCCTGAATTGAGAATAGCAAAGATGAAAAAACTCACTTTACCGAAAGATTTTTTATGGGGCGGCGCGGTGGCGGCGCACCAGGTTGAAGGCGGCTGGAACAAAGGCGGCAAAGGGCCAAGCATTTGCGACGTGCTCACCGGCGGCGCACACGGCGTTCCGCGTGAAATCACGCAGGAAGTGATTGAAGGCAAATATTACCCGAACCACGAAGCCGTCGACTTTTACGGCCATTACAAAGAAGACATCAAGCTGTTTGCCGAGATGGGCTTCAAATGTTTCCGTACCTCTATCGCCTGGACGCGCATCTTCCCGAAAGGCGACGAAACTCAGCCAAACGAAGAGGGGCTGAAGTTTTACGACGACATGTTCGATGAACTGCTGAAGTACAACATCGAGCCGGTGATCACCCTCTCCCACTTTGAAATGCCGCTGCACCTTGTTCAGGAATACGGCGGATGGACCAACCGTAAAGTAGTCGATTTCTTTGTACGCTTCTCGGAAGTGGTATTTGAGCGCTACAAAAATAAGGTCAAATACTGGATGACCTTCAACGAAATCAACAACCAGCGCAACTGGCGTGCGCCACTGTTCGGCTACTGCTGCTCTGGCGTGGTCTATACCGAGCACGACAACCCGGAAGAGACCATGTACCAGGTGCTGCACCACCAGTTCGTGGCCAGCGCGCTGGCGGTGAAAGCCGCCCGCCGCATTAACCCGGAGATGAAAGTCGGCTGCATGCTGGCGATGGTGGCGCTCTATCCGTACTCCTGCAAGCCAGAAGATGTGATGTTCGCTCAGGAATCCATGCGCGAGCGCTACGTCTTTACCGACGTACAGCTACGCGGCTACTACCCGTCTTACGTGCTGAACGAGTGGGAACGCCGTGGCTTCTCCATCAAAATGGAAGCAGGCGACGAGCAGATCCTGCGTGAAGGCACCTGCGATTACTTAGGTTTCAGCTACTACATGACCAACGCGGTCAAAGCGGAAGGCGGCACCGGTGATGCCATTTCCGGCTTCGAGGGCAGCGTGCCGAACCCACACGTCAAGGCGTCCGACTGGGGCTGGCAGATTGACCCTGTGGGCCTGCGTTATTCGCTGTGTGAACTGTACGAGCGCTACCAGAAGCCACTGTTTATCGTGGAAAATGGTTTCGGCGCCTACGACAAGGTGGAAGAGGACGGCAGCATCAACGATGACTACCGCATCGACTACCTGCGCGCCCACGTGGAAGAGATGATGAAGGCCGTGACGTACGACGGCGTGGATCTGATGGGCTACACCCCGTGGGGCTGCATCGACTGCGTCTCCTTCACCACCGGCCAGTACAGCAAGCGCTACGGCTTTATCTACGTCAACAAGCACGACGACGGCACCGGTGACATGTCCCGCTCCCGTAAGAAGAGCTTTGAGTGGTATAAAACCGTCATTGCCAGCAACGGCGAAACGCTGTAATGGCTTGCCCTCTCTGCAAGCGGAGAGGGCAAACTGCTTATCTTCCAGACACTTCTTTACAGCTTTTGCGTTGCCAAAATATGTTCGCCCGATAATATAGGCATCCTGAATATTTGAGGCGAACATGATTAAGCGACAACGCAACGCTATCCTGCTTGTAGCCCTGGCCTGTCTGGTGGTGCTGATATGTACCGCCCAGCGGATGGCCGGGATGCACGCGCTTGTCATGAACGTCACCGCCACGAGCCAGTCTGTCCAGCAGGGGCAGGAGAGTGCCGACGCACCGGTAACCCCGTGTGAGCTAAGCGCCAAGTCGCTGATGTCGGTCCCGCCTGTTTTGTTTGAAGGCGCCCTGATTGCCGTCACCCTGCTGCTTGCGTTGCTGGCAGCCAGTCCACCGCGCCGCGAACGGCAGTGGCCTCCCCGCGTTATCTCCCCGCCCCGGTTAAGGGTGCATCTGCGATTATGCGTCTTCCGTGAATGAGCCTTCGCCTGTTACTTCAGGTTAATTCATCATTTACGGAGAAAATTTATGTTTACTGTATTCAGGCGACTGCTGGTCTGCCTGCTTTTGCTATGGCTGCCCCTCAGCCAGGCTGCCGACAGCGGCTGGCTGCGCGCTGCCGATAATCAGCACGCCAGCGTCAGGCTGCGTGCGCAACCTGAAAGCACTGGCGAAACCCGCCTGCTGCTGGACGTCGCCCTGCAAAAAGGCTGGAAAACCTACTGGCGCTCGCCGGGCGAAGGCGGCGTCGCACCCGCGATTAAATGGCATCAGCCCGTCGAGGCGATCTGGCGCTGGCCTGTGCCGCAGCGTTTCGACGTCGCGGGCATCACCACGCAGGGCTATCACGGCGATGTCAGCTTTCCCCTCACTCTGCGGGGCGACGTCCCGACGATCCTGAGCGGCGTGCTGACGCTCTCCACCTGTAGCAACGTCTGTATTCTTACCGACTACCCGTTTTCACTGAACATGACCGCATCCGCAGGTGCCGGTTTTGATTACGATTTCAGTCGGGCCATGGGCACCCTTCCGCTCAGCGGCGGGTTGACCTCAACGCTTAACGCCACCTATGCCCCCGGCAAGCTGACCGTAACGGCGCAGCGTGACGCAGGCTGGCAGGCGCCGTCGCTGTTTATCGACGGTATGGATGATGTTGATTTCGGCAAACCGGCCCTCACCATGCGCGGTGATTCGCTGGTCGCCACCGTGCCCGTGACGGACAGCTGGGGCGAGGCCGCGCCCAACCTCAGCGGCAAAACCCTGTCGCTGGTTCTGGCCGATAGCGGGCAGGCGCAGGAGTCCAGCCTGAGCATTCAGCCGGGGAACGCCGCGCCGACGCTCCCGTTAGGCTGGGTGCTGCTGATGGCGCTTGCTGGCGGTCTGATCCTTAACGTCATGCCCTGCGTACTGCCCGTGCTAGCCATGAAGCTGGGCACGCTGATGCAAACCGAACGGCAGGCGCGCGGTCAGGTACGCCGACAGTTTCTTGCATCGGTAGCCGGGATCGTGATCTCGTTCCTCGCGCTGGCGCTGATGATGACGGTATTACGTTTAGGGAATCAGGCACTCGGCTGGGGGATCCAGTTCCAGAACCCGTGGTTTATTGCCGCGATGGCGCTGGTAATGGTGCTCTTCAGCGCCAGCCTGCTGGGGTTGTTTGAAATCCGTCTTCCTTCCGGCGCCAGCACCTTCCTCGCCACGCGCGGCGGCAACGGGCTTGCGGGTCATTTCTGGCAAGGCGCGTTTGCCACGCTGCTGGCGACACCCTGCACCGCGCCGTTCCTGGGGACGGCGGTCTCGGTCGCGCTGGCGGCACCGCTTCCCCTGCTGTGGGGGATCTTCCTGGCGATGGGTATCGGCATGAGCCTGCCGTGGCTGCTGGTGGCGGCCTGGCCGGGGCTGGCCCAGCGGTTGCCGCGTCCGGGGCGCTGGATGAACGTTGTACGCGTAGTGCTGGGGATGATGATGCTCGGCTCATCGCTGTGGCTGCTGAGCCTGCTGACGGTGCACATTGGCAGCCTGCCGGTCATTACGCTGAGCGTGCTGCTGATCCTTGCGCTGCTGCTGGTCACCGCCTGGCGCTACCGCTGGCAAACGGCACTGCGCGCCGGGGTATTAGCTGTACTGGTGGCCGGGGTAGTCGCGTTTGTTTCCGGCTCCGGCGGCGAGGGCTCCCGCCGCGATCGTATTCACTGGCAGCCGCTCAGCGAGCAGGCCATTTTCCGCGCGCTGGCGGAGAACAAACGGGTGTTCGTCGACGTGACCGCCGACTGGTGCGTGACCTGTAAAGCCAATAAATACAACGTACTGCTGCGCGACGACGTGCAGGTCGCGCTCTCCGCCCCGGACGTTGTCGCCCTGCGCGGCGACTGGAGCCGCCCCTCAGATACCATCAGCCAGTTTTTAACCACGCGCGGCAGCGCCGCCGTGCCGTTTAACCAGATCTACGGACCGGGATTACCGCAGGGCCACGTGCTGCCTGCGTTGTTAAGCCGCGAAGCGGTGCTGAGCACCCTGTCCGATGCAAAAGGAAAATAACATGAGAGCCTTTGTTGCCTTACTTCTGCTGTCGTTATCAACGTTCGGTTTCGCCGCACCGTCAGATGACGCTTCCAACGACCAGCTGGCAAAACTGCTGTTTAACGACCCCAACAGCCCGCGAACCGGCGCGACATCGCCGAAGCTCACCATCGTCTCCTTCACGGACTACAACTGCCCGTATTGCAAGCAGTTCGACCCAATGCTGGAGAAAATCGTGCAGGAAAATCCCGACGTGCAGCTCATCATCAAACTGCTGCCGTTCAAGGGGCAAAGCTCGGTAAATGCCGCGAAAGCGGCGCTCTCAACGTGGCAGCAGGCGCCGGATCAATTCTGGGCACTACACCAGCGGCTGATGATGAAAAAGGGCTATCACGATGACGCCAGCATCGCCGCCGCGCAGGTGAAGACCGGGACGGACAGCATTAAAACCGATGATAAAACTATGGACAGCGTAAAGATGAACCTGATCCTGGCGCAGGTGCTGAATATTCAGGGCACCCCGGCGACCATCATCGGTGACCAGATGGTGGCGGGCGCAATCCCGTATGACGATCTGGAGGGGCTGGTCAAAGAACAGCTGGCAAACGCCCGTGGCAAGTAAGCTTCCGCGCCTGCTGCGCGAGCTGGCCGTGTGGCTGCTGATTGGCGTAGCCGTGAGCCTGGCGGTGGACTATTTCCGCCAGCCCGCGCTGCCGCAGAATTTCTCCGCGACAGCACTGCACACCCTCGACGGTCAGCCCGTCGATCTTATCGCCATGAGTAAGGAGCGACCGCTGCTGGTCTACGTCTGGGCGACATGGTGCGGCGTCTGCCGCTACACCACGCCGTCGGTGGCGGCGATTGCCGCGGACGGGGGTAACGTGATGTCGGTTGCGCTGCGCTCGGGCGATAACGCGACGCTCGAAACATGGATGAGAAAGAAGAAGGCGATGATGCCCACGGTCAACGACGCCAGCGGAGAACTGGCGCGTCAGTGGGACGTTCAGGTGACGCCAACGCTTGTGGTGATCTCTCACGGTGAAGTGAAGTCGATCACCACCGGCTGGACCAGCGGCTGGGGAATGCGCCTGCGGCTGTGGCTGGCGTCGTAGCGTTACTTCCCGCCAGCCAGCTCCAGGAAGCTACCGGTGACATAGGAGGCTTTGTCGCTCAGCAGCCAGGTAATGGCCTGGGCGACCTCCTCCGGCTGACCGCCACGCTGCATCGGTAACATCGACTTCACCCGATCCACACGCCCCGGCTCGCCGCCGGAGGCGTGAATATCGGTATAAATCAGGCCTGGCCGCACGCAGTTAACGCGAATGCCCTGCGCCGCCACCTCCAGCGCGAGGCCGGTTGTCAGGGAATCCACGGCCCCTTTGGAGGCAGCATAATCCACATACTCCCCCGGAGCGCCCAGTCGTGAGGCCGCCGAGGAGACATTCACAATCGCGCCGCCCTTGCCGCCGTGTTTATGCGACATGCGCTTCACCGCCTCACGGCAGCAGAGAAAATAGCCAGTGACGTTGGTGGACAGCACGCGGTTAATACGTTCAGCGGAGAGGTTTTCGATGGAGGATTGTTCAAACAAAATCCCGGCGTTGTTCACCAGCGCGGCGAGCGGCTCACCTTCGCGATCGATGCTGTCGAACATCGCCATCACCTGCGATTCATCGCTGATATCCGCGCGCACGGCAAAGGCCTTACCGCCCGCGTCCACGATCTGATTAATGACCTCTGTCGCGGCTTTGATGTTGTGATGAAAATTCACCGCAACGGTGTAGCCTTCGCTTGCCAGCTGTAGCGCGGTGGCTTTACCAATACCCCGGCTAGCGCCGGTGACCAATGCAATTGCCATTCTGTTCTCCAAATAAAAAAGCCGGGTGGCGGCTTCGCCTTACCCGGCCTACGTTACTACAGGAACAACGTTACTGGTATTCGCTCATCGGCACGCAGGAGCAGAACAGGTTACGGTCGCCGTAAACATCATCAAGACGTTTCACGGTTGGCCAGTATTTGTTTGCTACACCTGCCGGGAAGACAGCCAGCTCGCGGGTATAACCGTGGTTCCACTCTGCCACCAGTTCGTTCTGGGTATGCGGCGCGTTGACCAGCGGGTTATCTTCCAGCGTCCATTCCCCGCCTTTCACGCGGTCGATTTCGCTGCGGATCGCCAGCATCGCGTCGATAAAGCGATCCAGCTCCACCTTGCTTTCAGACTCGGTCGGCTCAACCATCAGCGTTCCTGCAACCGGGAAGGACATGGTTGGCGCGTGGAAGCCGTAGTCGATCAGACGCTTGGCAATATCCAGCTCGCTGATGCCCGTCTCTTCTTTCAGAGGACGAATATCGAGGATGCATTCGTGCGCCACGCGACCATCGCGGCCGGTGTAGAGCACCGGATAGGCGTCTTTCAGACGTGTTGCGATGTAGTTGGCGTTGAGGATCGCCACCTGGCTGGCCTGCTTGAGCCCTTCCGCGCCCATCATGCGGATGTACATCCAGCTGATTGGCAGGATAGAGGCGCTGCCGAACGGTGCCGCGGAGACCGCGCCCTGACGGGTCAGCATGCCTTCAATCTGCACCACGCTATGGCCTGGCACAAACGGTGCCAGGTGCGCTTTGACGCCGATTGGGCCCATGCCCGGGCCGCCGCCGCCGTGCGGAATGCAGAACGTTTTATGCAGGTTGAGGTGCGACACGTCCGCGCCAATAAAGCCCGGAGAGGTAATGCCCACCTGGGCGTTCATGTTCGCGCCGTCGAGGTAAACCTGGCCGCCGAACTGATGCACCACTTCACACACTTCACGGATCGTTTCCTCGTACACGCCGTGGGTGGACGGGTAGGTCACCATGATGCAGGAGAGTTTGTCGCCTGCCTGCTCGGCTTTCGCGCGCAGGTCGGCCAGATCGATGTTGCCGTTTTTGTCGCACGCCACGACCACCACTTCCATCCCTGCCATCTGGGCAGAGGCCGGGTTGGTGCCGTGGGCAGAGCTTGGGATCAGACAGATATCGCGGTGGCCTTCGTTGCGGCTTTCGTGATAGTGACGGATCGCCAGCAGACCGGCGTATTCACCCTGCGCACCGGAGTTCGGCTGCATGCAGAGCGCGTCGTACCCGGTCAGCTTCACCAGCCAGTCGGAGAGCTGGTTGATCATCATGTGATAACCTTCCGCCCGCTCAGCCGGGCAGAACGGGTGCAGCTCGGAGAATTCAGGCCAGGTGATTGGGATCATCTCAGCCGCGGCGTTCAGCTTCATGGTGCAGGAGCCCAGCGGGATCATCGCCTGGTTCAGCGCCAGATCTTTACGTTCCAGAGAGTGCATGTAACGCATCATCTCGGTTTCGCTGTGATAGCGGTTGAACACCGGGTGAGTCAGGATCGCGTCGTCGCGCAGCATGCTTTCCTGAATGGAGCGGCTGTCGAGCGCAACCTCTTTGTCGAGCGTATCAACGTCCAGACCCTGTGCGTCACCCAGCAATACGTTGAACAGGGTCAGGATATCGTCACGGGTGGTGCTTTCGTCCAGCGTAATGCCGACCGCATTGTGAATGTCGCTGCGCAGGTTGATTTGTGCTGCCTCGGCGCGTGCCAGCACGGCCGCTTTGTCTGCCACCTCGACGCACAGGGTGTCGAAGTAGTGCTCATGACGCAGCCTGAGACCTTTCTGTTGCAGACCGCAGGCCAGGATATCGGCCAGACGGTGGATGCGGCTGGCAATGCGTTTCAGACCTGCCGGACCGTGGAACACCGCGTATAAGCTGGCAATGTTAGCCAGCAGCACCTGCGAGGTACAGATGTTGGAGTTCGCTTTCTCGCGGCGGATATGCTGCTCGCGGGTCTGCATCGCCATGCGCAGCGCGGTGTTACCGGCGGCATCTTTCGATACGCCGATAATACGGCCTGGCATGGAACGTTTAAATTCATCTTTCGCGCCAAAGAACGCCGCGTGCGGGCCGCCGTAGCCCATCGGCACGCCGAAGCGTTGCGCTGAGCCGAAGACAATATCCGCGCCCTGTTTACCTGGCGCCGTCAGCAGCACCAGCGCCATAAAATCAGCGGCGACGCTAACAATAACCTTACGGGATTTGAGCTCGGCGATCAGCGCGCTGTAATCATGCACTTCCCCGGTGGTGCCCACCTGCTGTAACAGCACGCCGAAGACGTCCTGGTGATCCAGCACTTTGTCAGCGTCGTCGACAATCACCTCAAAGCCGAAGGTTTCCGCACGGGTGCGCACCACGTCCAGCGTCTGGGGATGCACGTCCGCCGCGACGAAGAAGCGGTTGGCGTTTTTCAGCTTGCTCACGCGCTTCGCCATCGCCATCGCTTCAGCGGCGGCAGTGGCTTCATCCAGCAGAGAGGCAGAGGCGATATCCATACCGGTCAGATCCAGCGTCACCTGCTGGAAGTTCAGCAGCGCTTCCAGACGGCCCTGGGAGACTTCTGGCTGATACGGGGTGTAAGCGGTGTACCAGCCCGGGTTTTCCAGCATGTTACGCAGGATCACCGGCGGTAACTGCACGTTGGTGTAGCCCATGCCGATGTAAGACTTATAGCGCTTGTTAAGGCCGGCGATGGCCTTCAGCTCCGCCAGCGCGGCGAACTCCGTCGTGGACTCGCCTACCTGCGGCGGTGTGGCAAGCTGGATGTCTTTTGGCACGATCTGGCCGATCAGTGCGTTTAATGAATCCGCGCCAACTGTCTTCAGCATCTCCTGCTGTTGCTGAGCATCCGGCCCAATGTGACGTTCAATGAAGGCGCCACGGTTTTCAAGCTGGCTTAAAGTCTGTGTCATGAGCGATGGTTCCTGAAACGTGCAGTGAATCGTAATTATCTGTAACGCTGTTGCCCGGTGGCGCTAACGCTTACCGGGCCTACGTAGATCTGTAGGCCGGATAAGCGCAGCGCCATCCGGCACAACGTTATTCGTCTTCCAGTAGTGCTTCGTACGCGGTCGCATCCAGCAGCGCGGCAACCTGCGCTTCGTCGCTGGCTTTGATCTTAAAGATCCAGCCGCCTTCATAAGGCTCGCTGTTCACCAGCTCCGGGGAGTCGCTCAGCGCGTCGTTCACGGCAACAATTTCACCGCTCACCGGAGCGTAGATGTCAGAGGCCGCTTTAACGGATTCCGCCACCGCACAGTCGTCGCCTGCGCTCACGGTTGCGCCCACTTCCGGCAGGTCAACAAACACCATGTCGCCCAGCAGTTCCTGCGCGTGCTCGGTGATCCCAACGGTGTAAGTGCCGTCCGCCTCTTTGCGCAGCCACTCGTGTTCTTTGCTGTATTTCAGTTCTGCTGGCACATTGCTCATTGAAGTTCTCCTGATAAAAATAGTTAGGCGACCGGCTTACCGGCGCGAACAAAAATCGGTTTGGTCACGTTGACCGGCATTTCGCGGTTGCGGATCTGCACCACCGCCGTTTCGCCAATCCCCGCTGGCACGCGTGCCAGTGCAATACTGTAGCCGAGCGTCGGGGAGAACGTTCCGCTGGTGATCACGCCTTCGCGATGATTGCCATCGGCATCGGTGAAGCGCACCGGCAGCTCGCCGCGCAGAACGCCTTTTTCTTTCATCACCAGGCCAACCAGCTGTTCAGTGCCCTTCTCGCGCTGCATCTCCAGCGCTTCACGGCCAATAAAATCACGGTCAGCCGGTTCCCACGCGATGGTCCAGCCCATGTTGGCCGCCAGCGGTGAGACGCCTTCGTCCATCTCCTGACCGTAGAGGTTCATCCCCGCTTCCAGACGCAGCGTATCGCGCGCGCCCAGGCCCGCAGGCTTCACGCCCGCCTCCACCAGCGCACGCCAGAAATCAGCGGCCTTTTCGTTTGGCATTGCAATTTCGTAGCCCGCTTCACCGGTGTAGCCGGTGGTGGCGATAAACAGATCCCCCGCCTGCACGCCGAAGAACGGCTTCATGCCTTCGGTTGCTTTGCGCTGCTCGTCGCTGAACAGAGACGCGGCTTTCGCCTGGGCGTTTGGCCCCTGCACCGCAATCAGCGACAGATCGTCACGAACGGTGATGTCGATGGCGTAAGGTTCAGCGTGTTGGGAAATCCAGGAGAGGTCTTTTTCGCGGGTGGCGGAGTTTACAACGAGGCGGAAGAAATCTTCGGTGAAGTAGTAGACGATGAGGTCGTCAATCACGCCGCCAGAGGCATTGAGCATGCCGGTATAGAGCGCTTTGCCCGGCGTTTTTAGTTTGGCGACGTCGTTTGCCAGCAGATAACGCAAAAACTCCCGGGTGCGGCTACCGCGCAGGTCGACAATCGTCATATGAGACACGTCGAACATACCGGCATCGGTGCGCACCGCGTGGTGCTCATCAATCTGCGAGCCGTAGTGCAGCGGCATCATCCAGCCGTGGAAGTCCACCATGCGGGCGCCGCATAACACGTGCTGTTCGTACAAAGGAGTCTGTTGAGCCATCTTTTCCTCGTTGAAAAATTCACCGTGAAACCCGGTGTCGACCTCGCGATCGGGGGCCGACGCAAACGTTCTCTTTTACCTGAACTTACCACCGAAACCGGCGGTTAACCATAAGGTAAAACGGGTCATCACATTAGCTTATGACCAAAAATCGCTGAAAAGCCTACAGAGTTATTCACTGGTAAAATGCGATTAAACCCGCATAAAATTAACATCGAGCTAACAGGATTTAGCAGATGGTGATATTTCGTGCGGAAAAACGGGCCGAATTTCCGTAACATAAAAATAGTAAGATTAGATTTTCTAATGCGAAAAATAACGTGAAATTAGATTATTTCAAACGAGGAGATTTCCCCGGCGCGAAGGCCGGGAAAATAAAGTGTGACGGGGATCGAGATTAACGTAACCAGTCGGGAAGATCGTTAAGGCCCATTGCCTGACGAAGAAGCTGCGGTTTGACGCCGGGAAGGGTGTCGGCCAGTTTGAGGCCGATATCGCGCAGCAGTTTTTTCGCCGGGTTCGCTCCGGCAAATAGCTCGCGGAAGCCCTGCATACCCGCCAGCATCATCGCCGCACTGTGTTTGCGGCTGCGCTCGTAGCGACGCAGATACAGATGCTGACCAATATCTTTACCTTCCCGATGCAGACGACGCAGCTCTTCAACCAGCTCGGCCGCGTCCATAAAGCCGAGGTTCACCCCCTGCCCGGCCAGCGGATGAATCGTATGCGCCGCATCCCCCACCAACGCCAGACGGTGCGCCGCAAACTGACGCGCGTAGCGACCGGTTAACGGAAACGCCTGTCGTTCGCTTTCAAGCGTGCACAGGCCCAGACGGTTATCAAACGCCACGCATAGCGCCTGATTAAAGGCGTCCGGCGTCGCCTCCTGCATCTGCTGCGCTTTCTCCGGCTCTAAAGACCAGACGATGGAGCAGAGATGCGGATCGGCAAGCGGCAGGAAGGCCAGAATGCCATCATTGTGGAAAATCTGGCGCGCCACGCCGCCATGCGGCTCTTCGGTGCGGATTGTGGCAACCAGGGCGTGATGACGGTAATCCCAGAAGGTCAGCGGAATATCCGCTTTGTTACGCAGCCAGGAATTGGCGCCGTCGGCACCCACTACCAGCCGCGCGGTCAGCATGTCGCCGCTTTCAAGAGTGATAAACGCGTCGTTTTCGCCCCACGCCACCTGCTGAAGTTTCGCCGGTGCGATCAGCGTGACGTCGCTGCACTGCTGCGCTTTTTGCCACAGCGCATGGTGAATCACCGCGTTTTCAACGATGTGCCCAAGGTGGCTGTAGCCCATGCTTTCATCGTCAAACGCGATATGGCCGAAGCTGTCTTTATCCCACACTTCCATGCCATGGTAACAGCTGGCACGCAGCGCCACGATTTCAGACCAGACGCCAAGGTGCGTCAGTAGCTTTTCGCTGGCGGCATTGATCGCCGAGACGCGCAGCTCCGGCGGTGCATCCTGCGCCACAGGCTGCGGCGCATTTTGCTCTAGCACCGCCACGCGCAGGCCGCTGCCATGTAAACCACAGGCCAGCGCCAGTCCTACCATTCCGCCGCCGACAATGGCGACATCAACATTTTGCACGGTGATTACTCCTTAACGCGCGACCCAACCCAGGGTCCGCTGCGCCAGCACGTCACGTGCCGGAATGAACAGTTCCATCGCCATCAGCCCAAGGTTGCGACCCGCAACCAGCGGTGCCCAGCGATTGGCAAACAGGTGGACTAAACCGTCGGTAACGCCAATGGTCGCCGCTTTGTCCGCCTGACGTCGTTTCTGGTAATGGCTCAGCACTGAGTATGCGCCACAATCCTGTTGTTCGCTCCACGTCTGCGCCAGTAGCTCAGCCAGGCTCATCACGTCGCGCAGGCCAAGGTTAAAGCCTTGCCCGGCGATGGGGTGCAGCGTCTGCGCGGCGTTGCCGACCAGAGCGACGCGATGGGAGACAGTCTGCGATGCGGTCGTCAGCGCGAGCGGATAGGCCACGCGTTTTCCGGCCTGGGTGATACGCCCAAGCCGCCAGCCGAAGGCTTTTTGCAGCTCGGAACTAAAACGTTCGTCGGACCAGGAGA
Organism: Enterobacter sp. 301B; assembly: GCF_003850715.1. Lineage (NCBI taxonomy): Bacteria > Pseudomonadati > Pseudomonadota > Gammaproteobacteria > Enterobacterales > Enterobacteriaceae > Enterobacter > Enterobacter sp. 301B. The sequence goes on along the minus strand of NZ_PQTC01000026.1, from coordinate 28,680 downwards.
GAACCTCATCGGCCCGGTCCTGCGCATGGCACCACACCAGCGAGCAGCGCCCGTTCGACATCGGCAGCATGGCCAGCGGGCCGTGCTCCGTGAAGCGCTCAAATGCCCTGCCGTTATGCGCGCCAGCCGTAGAGACGTTAGCGATGACCGCCACCTGCCCATAGGGTTCAGAGCGCAATTCGACGCCGCACTGCGTGGCGATCGCGGAGCGTGAACCATCCGCCGCCACCAGCAGTTCCCCCTCCAGCGTGGTGCCGTTGTCCAGCGTCACGCTGACGGCTTCGTCACGGCGGTTAAAGCTGGCGACGCGCGCCGGACAGTGCAGCGTGACGCCAGGCGCGTCCTGTAAAAGACGGAACAGCCGCAGCCCTACGTCATGCAGCTCGACAACCTGCCCCAGCGCCTCGATCCGGTAATCGTGGGCATCCAGCGTTACGAACCCGGCGTGCCCGCGATCGCTGACGTGAACGGTGCCGATCGCCGTCGCGCAATCCGCTATCGCCTGCCAGATCCCAATACGCGCAAGCTGCTGACAGGTTCCCTGCGCCAGCGCGATAGCGCGGGCGTCGAAACCGGGATGATCGGTCGCCTGCGGCGCGACCGCCTCAACCAGATGCACCGGAAGCTGGCCCTGGGTTAACCGCGAAATAGCCAGCGCCAGAGTAGCGCCGGTCATGCCTCCGCCAACGATGATTACGCTCATCCGCGTGCCGCCGCCATCAGCGCCTCGATGTCGTCGGCTTTTTTCACCACGGTCGCGGTCAGGTTTTCGTTACCGGTTTCGGTGATGACGATGTCATCTTCAATACGAATGCCGATCCCGCGGTACTGTTCCGGCACGTCGGCATCCGGCGCGATGTACAGCCCCGGCTCAACGGTCAGCACCATGCCTGGCTCCAGCACGCGCGAACGTTCCGGACCGTATGCCCCCACGTCATGCACATCCAGCCCCAGCCAGTGGCTCAGGCCATGCATAAAGTACGGACGATGGGCGTTTTCGGTTATAAGGGTGTCCACATCGCCTTTCAGAATGCCGAGCTTCACCAGCCCGGTAATCATGATGCGCACCACCTCGCCCGTAACCTCCTGGATGGAGGTGCCAGGGCGGAACAGCGTCAGCGCGGTCTCCAGAGACTCAAGCACGATGTCATAGATTTCACGCTGCGCTGGGGTGAATTTACCGTTCACCGGGAAGGTACGGGTGATGTCGCCCGCGTAACCCTGATATTCACAGCCGGCGTCAATCAGCACCAGATCGCCGTCGCGCAGTTCACTTTCGTTTTCGGTATAGTGCAGAATGCAGCCGTTTTCCCCGCCGCCTACGATGGTGTTATAGGACGGGAAGCGCGCGCCGTGACGGTTAAATTCATGGTGAATTTCCCCTTCAAGCTGGTACTCGAACATACCGGGACGGCACTTTTCCATGGCGCGGGTATGCGCCAGGGCGCTGATTTCGCCCGCGCGGCGCATCACGTTCAGCTCTTCTTCAGACTTAAACAGGCGCATCTCATGCACCACCGGTCGCCAGTCTGTCAGGGTTGCGGGTGCAGACAAATTCTGACGTGAGCCTTTACGCAGCTTATCCAGCGCAGTGAAAACAATCTCATCCGCATACGCGTATTCACCCTGCGCGTGATAGAGCACGTCCAGGCCGTTGAGCAATTGATAGAGCTGCTGGTTGATTTCGCTGTAGGCCAGCGCGCGGTCCACGCCCAGTTTTTCCGGCGCCGCCTCCTGCCCTAAGCGGCGACCAAACCAGATTTCCGCGGTCAGATCGCGCACGCGGTTGAAAATCACGCTGTGGTTGTGGGTGTCATTGCTTTTAATCAGCACCAGTACAGCTTCCGGCTCGTTAAACCCGGTGAAGTACCAGAAATCACTGCTCTGGCGATAGGGGTATTCGCTGTCGGCGCTGCGCGTCACTTCCGGCGCGGCGAAAATCAGGGCAGCGCTTCCCGGCTGCATTTTTGCCAGCAGCGCCTGACGACGGCGAGAATACTCTTGACTGGAGATAACCATGACACCCTCCTGTGCGTTATTTTTCTTAGTGTAATGTTGGCTTGCGAACTTCCGGCGCGGTCGGCTGCGAGCGCGTAAAGTTGTCGTGGCACAGCAGAGACGCCACGCGCACGTACTCGATGATCTCTTCGAGAGACATCTCCAGCTCTTCCTGGTCTTCGTCTTCATCGTAGCCGAGCTGGGCGATGTTACGCAGATCGTCGATCGCTTCACCCGCTTCGCCGGTCACTTTATCCAGTTTAGGCTGGGTTACGCCCAGGCCAAGCAGATAGTGGTTTACCCAACCCGCGAGCGCATCAGCGCGATCGAAGACGCTGACATCGTCGCCTTCAGGCAGATAAAGCTGAAAAAGAAAGCCATCGTCTTCCAGGGAATCGCTGGTTGCGGCGTGCATTTTACGCAGCGCTTCCGCCAGTTCGTGGCCAAACGCCAGCCCTTCGTTGGTGAGGTCGTGGATCAGCGGCTGCCATGAGCTGTCGCTGTTTCCGCCGCACAGTATGCCGCTGATCAGACCGTGCATTTCGGCAGGGGTCAGACCGACTCCCTGCTGGTTCAGTAACTGGTTTAAATCCTTGTAACCAGGCATTTCGTTCTGTATAGACATACGCATTCGTCATCAAAGGGAGGATATTCATGATATGCTACCACTTTGGACCCTGGTGATACCAGAAAAGGGCTTGTATCTTCACATCAGGGTAGCTATAGTGTCGCCCCTTCGCAGCCCCCGGGGCAGTAAGCGAAGGCAGCGCAGTCAATCAGCAGGAAGGTGGCATGTCTGCACAACCCGTCGATCTCCAGATTTTTGGCCGTTCACTGCGAGTGAATTGTCCGCCTGAACAAAGGGATGCTTTGAATCAGGCTGCGGACGATTTGAATCAGCGGTTGCAAGATCTAAAAGAACGCACTAGAGTCACAAATACTGAGCAGCTGGTTTTCATCGCCGCGTTGAACATCAGCTATGAACTGACTCAGGAAAAAGCGAAGACCCGCGATTACGCGGCAAGCATGGAGCAGCGCATTAAAATGCTCCAGCAGACCATAGAACAGGCATTGCTTGATCAAGGTCGCAGTCCTGAAAGACCGGGACCAAAGTTTGAATAACACTTCTCAGTTGACTATGGTAGAGTAACTGTGAAGACAAAATTTCTCTGAGATGTTTGCAAGCGGGCCAGTCCCCTGAGCCGATATTTCATACCACAAGAATGTGGCGCTCCATGGTTGGTGAGCATGCTCGGTCCGTCCGAGAAGCCTTAAAACTATGACGACACATTCACCTTGAACCAAGGGTTCAAGGGTTACAGCCTGCGGCGGCATCTCGGAGATTCCCTCTCTCTTCTTCTACCAACTACCATGACTCAATTCCCTGAAGTTTCTGCTTCACGCCAGGATATCCGTCAGCTCATTCGCCAGCGTCGTCGTGCCTTAAGCGCCGAACAACAGACACAGTTTGCCCAGCAGGCCGCCGCCCGTATGATGGCCTATCCGCCTGTGGTGATGGCAAACACCGTCGCCTTGTTTCTTTCGTTTGATGGTGAGCTGGATACCCAACCACTTATCGACCAGCTCTGGCGCGCCGGGAAAAAAGTTTATCTGCCGGTGCTGCATCCCTTTAGCCGGGGCAATCTGCTGTTTCTGCACTACCATCCGCACAGCGAGCTGGTGGTGAATCGTCTGAAAATCACCGAACCCAAACTCGACGTGCGCGATGTGCTGCCGCTATCTGAACTGGATGTGCTGATTACGCCGCTGGTGGCGTTTGACGAGCAGGGACAGCGCCTGGGAATGGGCGGTGGTTTTTACGACAGAACGCTACAAAACTGGCAGCAGTACGGATTGCAGCCGGTGGGCTATGCGCATGATTGTCAGGGCGTGGAGGCATTACCCGTGGAGAAATGGGATGTGCCGTTGCCGGCGGTGGTGACGCCCAGTAAAACCTGGACCTGGTAGAACAAAGCCGGGTGGCGGCTACGCCTTACCCGGCCTACATAAATCCTCGAACATTGTAGGTCGGGTAAGCGTAAGCGCCACCCGACACCACAGACCGCACTATCAGTACAGCAGACGCGCGCGAATCGTCCCCGGAATGGCCTTCATGCTCTGCAATGCTTTCTCGGCAATGTCTTCATCCGCTTCAATATCAATCACCACATAACCCATCTGCGCGTTCGTTTGCAGATACTGCGCGGCAATGTTGACGCCCTGTTCGGCAAAGATCTGGTTGATAGCAGTCAGCACGCCCGGACGGTTTTCGTGAATGTGCAGCAGACGACGCCCGCCGTGTAGCGGCAGAGACACTTCCGGGAAGTTCACCGCAGAGAGCGTTGAACCGTTGTCGGAATATTTGCTCAGCTTGCCCGCCACTTCCAGGCCGATATTCTCCTGCGCTTCCTGAGTAGAACCGCCGATGTGCGGCGTCAGGATCACGTTGTCGAACTCGCACAGTGGAGAGGTGAACGGATCGCTGTTGGTGGCCGGTTCCGTCGGGAACACGTCAATCGCCGCACCCGCCAGATGCTTACGCTTCAGCGCATCGCACAGCGCAGGAATATCGACTACTGTACCGCGCGCGGCGTTGATCAGCAGTGAGCCCGGCTTCATCAGCGCCAGCTCTTCCGCTCCCATCATGTTTTTTGTGGACGCATTTTCCGGCACGTGCAGGCTGACCACGTCGCTCATGTTCAGCAGGTCAGAAAGATGCTGCACCTGCGTCGCGTTACCCAGCGGCAGTTTGTTTTCGATATCGTAGAAAAACACGTGCATGCCAAGGGATTCCGCCAGAATACCAAGCTGCGTACCGATGTGGCCGTAACCAATAATCCCGAGTTTTTTACCACGCGCTTCGTAGGAGCCCGCGGCCAGCTTATTCCACACGCCGCGGTGCGCTTTGGCGTTAGCTTCCGGAATACCGCGAAGGAGTAGCAGCAGCTCGCCAATCACCAGCTCCGCCACGGAACGGGTGTTGGAGAACGGGGCGTTAAAAACCGGGATACCGCGTTTTGCGGCGGCATTCAGATCAACCTGATTGGTACCGATACAGAAACAGCCAATCGCCACCAGCTTTTCCGCCGCAGCAATAACGTCTTCAGTCAGTTGGGTACGGGATCGCAGGCCAATGAAATGGGCATCACGGATGGACGCTTTCAGCTCTTCAGTATCCAGCGCGCCTTTGTGAAATTCGATGTTGGTGTAACCTGCAGCGCGAAGGCTATCGAGCGCTTTCTGGTGCACGCCTTCAACCAGCAGGAATTTAATCTTGTCTTTCTCCAGTGATACCTTTGCCATTTACCCGACCCTGTTTTTATCTGAACTGATGTTGTGCTGGATATAAATCCCGTGCAGCCAACATATCAAAAAAAACTATTGCAGCAATATGAACGTTTGCGTCGGCACTCTGAAGAAAAGTCATACAGAGCAAAATGACAGAGGAAAATGCTATGGAAATTTACAAACGCGGCAGGATCGGCAAAAGAGGCGGAAAAACGTGACACAAGTCACCGAATTTAGCTTTTCAAAATTTTTTAGCGGGGGGAGCGCTCCCCCCGTCAGATCATTTTACGATGGTTTTTACACCGTCAGACGTGCCGATCAGCGCCACGTCCGCGCCACGGTTGGCAAATAACCCTACGGTAACGACGCCCGGAATGCCGTTGATCGCATTTTCCAGCGCAATGGCATCGAGGATCTCAAGGCCGTGAACGTCGAGGATCACGTTGCCGTTGTCGGTCACCACACCCTGACGGTATTCCGGACGACCACCCAGCTTCACCAGTTGACGTGCCACGGCACTGCGCGCCATCGGGATCACTTCGACCGGCAGCGGGAAACTCCCCAGAATGTCGACCTGCTTGGAGGCGTCCGCGATGCAGATGAACTTATCCGCCACGGAGGCAATGATTTTTTCGCGGGTCAGCGCCGCGCCACCGCCTTTGATCATCTGCATGTGGCCGTTGATTTCATCCGCGCCATCAACGTAAATGCCCAGACGGTCCACTTCGTTGAGGTCGAAAACAGTGATGCCGAGGCTTTTCAGCTTTTCCGTGGAAGCATCGGAGCTCGAAACCGCGCCCTCGATTTGCCCCTTCATCGTGCCCAGCGCATCGATAAAGTGCGCCGCCGTCGATCCCGTACCAACACCGACAATGGTACCCGGCTGTACGTACTGGAGAGCCGCCCATCCTACTGCTTTTTTCAGTTCATCCTGCGTCATGATCGTTTTGCCTGTGGTGTGAAAACTCAGGGCGCATTATAGAACACGTCGAATGGATTTCGTCTGCCACGAAGGGAAAATTGTGTCATAGTGCAGATTAAGCAAAATTAAGGAGTCAGCCAGAGCAATGAAACGTCCGGACTACAGAACACTACAGGCACTTGATGCAGTTATTCGTGAACGCGGTTTTGAGCGCGCGGCGCAAAAGCTGTGCATCACCCAGTCCGCCGTATCACAGCGTATCAAACAGCTTGAAAACATGTTCGGGCAGCCGCTGCTGGTGCGTACCGTACCGCCGCGTCCAACGGAGCAAGGACAAAAGCTCCTCGCCCTGCTACGTCAGGTTGAACTGCTGGAAGATGAGTGGCTGGGCGATGAACAGACCGGCTCCACGCCGCTGCTGCTGTCGCTGGCGGTGAACGCCGACAGTCTGGCAACCTGGCTGCTGCCGGCCCTTGCGCCGGTGCTGGCCGACTCCCCTATCCGCCTGAATCTCCAGGTTGAAGATGAAACCCGCACCCAGGAACGTCTGCGTCGCGGCGAAGTGGTTGGTGCCGTCAGTATTCAGCCTCAGGCGCTGCCAAGCTGTCTGGTGGATCAGTTGGGCGCGCTGGATTACCTCTTCGTCGGTTCAAAAGCCTTTGCCGAGCGCTATTTCCCGAACGGTGTGACCCGCGCCGCGCTGCTAAAAGCCCCTGCCGTCGCGTTCGACCATCTGGACGATATGCATCAGGCCTTCCTGCAGCAAAACTTCGATCTGCCGCCGGGCAGCGTGCCGTGTCATATCGTTAACTCGTCCGAAGCCTTCGTGCAGCTTGCACGTCAGGGAACCACCTGCTGCATGATCCCGCATCTGCAGATTGAGAAAGAGTTGAAAAGCGGTGAGCTGATTGATTTAACTCCGGGGCTGTATCAGCGCCGGATGTTGTACTGGCACCGTTTTGCGCCGGAAAGCCGCATGATGCGCAACGTCACCGACGCGCTGCTGGCGTTTGGGCATAAGGTGTTAAGACAGGATTGAAAAACAAGCCGGGTGGCGGCTTCGCCTTACCCGGCCTACGGGTTACTGAGCTGGCTTTTCAGTCGGCTCCAGCTGGAACACCACATCAACCTGATCGTCGAACTGAATGGTTGGCTGCTCGTAGGTTTCCTGAGCAGAAACCGGCGCGGCGTCCGCTTTCATCATCCGCACCATCGGGCTTGGCTGGTAGTTTGAGACGTGGTAACGCACGCTGTAAACCGGACCGAGCTTGCTCTTGAAGCCGGATGCCAGCTGCTGCGCCTGATGAATGGCATCATCAATCGCCGCTTTACGCGCTTCGTCTTTATACTTCTCTGGTTGCGCAACGCCCAGCGAGACGGAACGAATTTCGTTCAGCCCAGCCTTCAGCGCACCATCCAGCAATCCGTTGAGCTTATCAAGCTGGCGCACGGTCACTTCTACAGTACGCACGGCGCGATAGCCTTTCAGGATGCTTTTGCCGTTCTGGTAATCGTAATCCGGTTGAGTACGCAGGTTCGCAGAGCTGATGTCTTTTTTCGCGACACCGTTCTGTTCCAGGAAAGAGAGGTATTGCGCAACACGATCGTCTGCCTGTTTCTTGGCGGAAGCAGCATCTTTCGCCGCCACGTTCACTTCAATTGCCAGGGTTGCAACATCCGGTACCGCATCCACGCTTGCCGTACCTGAAGTGACAATGTGCGGGCCGTTTGGCAGTTCATTCGCCTGCACCGACACCGCACCTAAACTTACTAATGCCGCCAGGGCCATCACCTTAAACTTCACTGTCATTCCTCCATGTTGCGAAGAGTGCCCTGTTAACAGGGCTCATGCCAGCAAGCTTAGCGGGTCTTGTTCAGATGTCCATAAGACAACGCTTAGTTGAACAATCCCTGTACGTGATGAATGCCCTCTTTCGCCAGCTGGAAGGCAATAAACCACATCACCAGCCCCACCAGGGTATTGATAATGCGCTGCGCTTTGGCGGTACGCAGTCGTGGTGCCAGCCATGCCGCCAGGATCGCAAGACCAAAGAACCAGAGGAAGGAGGCGCTGACCGTACCGAGCGCAAACCAGCGTTTCGGCTCAACGTCCAGCTGTCCACCCAGGCTGCCGAGCACCACGAACGTATCAAGATAAACGTGCGGGTTAAGCCATGTCACGGCGAGCATGGTGACGATAATCTTCCAGCGCCCTTGCTTCATCACTTCGGCGCTCGCCAGCTCAAGATTGCTGCTCATGGCCGTTTTCAGGGCGCCAAACCCGTACCACAGCAGAAACGCTACGCCGCCCCAGGTAACCAGCGCCAGCAGCCACGGCGACTGCATCAACAGGGCGCTGCCGCCAAAAATCCCGGCGCAAATCAGCAGCAGATCGCTCACCGCGCACAGCAAGGCAATCATCAGATGGTACTGACGGCGGATGCCCTGATTCATCACGAACGCATTTTGTGGACCAAGGGGAAGGATCATGGCCGCACCTAACGCAAGCCCTTGAAAATAGTAAGATAACATAACGTAATTCTCGCAGAGTTGTCCTGGGGCAGACTATACTGCGGGAACGACATTAGAGGAAATGGATAATATTAATTGGGGATTAGCGAGGCTAATAAAAGAAAAGCCCGGTGTCGCTGACGCTTACCGGGCCTACGGAGACGTTACTCTGCTTCTTTGACTTTTTTGACGTTTACGTCCATCTGCGGGTACGGGAAGCTGATGCCGTTAGCATCGAAGTCACGCTTAATGCGCTCCAGCACATCCCAGTATACGTTTTGCAGATCGCTGCTTTTGCTCCAGATGCGCACCACAAAATTAATGGATGATGCGCCCAGTTCATTCAGACGAACGGTCTGCTCGCGGTCCTTCAGAATACGGTCATCTGAAGCAATGATGTTGGTAATCAGAGACTTCACCTGATCGATATCGGAATCGTACGCCACGCTGATGATCAGCTCGTTACGACGCACCGGCTCGCGGGAGAAGTTAATGATATTGCCGGCAATGATTTTCCCGTTCGGTACCACCACAATACGACCGTCGACAGTACGCAGAGTGGTAGAGAAAATCTGTACCTGCAACACGGTACCCGCGATCCCGCCTAAATCCACGTATTCACCGGAACGGAACGGACGGAAGGTTACCAGCAGTACGCCCGCCGCCAGGTTCGACAGCGAACCCTGTAATGCCAGACCAATGGCCAGACCGGCAGCACCGAGCACAGCGATGACGGATGCCGTCTGCACGCCGACACGCCCCAGCGCCGCAATCAGCGTAAAGGCGATGATGCCGTAACGCACCAGCGCGGAGAGGAAATCGGCGACCGTGGCGTCAATGTGTCGTGCAACCATCACCCGGTTGACCGCGTTCGATACGATACGCGCCACGATCATCCCGACAATGATGATGGCAATAGCGGCAACAATATTCACAGCGTAGCTCAGCAGTAGCGCCTGGTTGCGCACCAGCCAGTTACCCGCGTGATTGATGCTGTCTACAACATCAAGTTGTTCCATTTATTCTTCCTTTTGCTAAACCAAAACACAAAATCTATCCCTTAAGGGGACAGGCAGGTCAGTAAAGGGTAAACAAAAAGAGCGGGTAATGCCAAACAGATCACAAAATCAGGTATTGCAGGATATTGAAAAAGCATAAAAAAAGGCCCGCATTTGCGGGCCTTCTGATGTGCTGTCAGCAGTTCAAATTACAGAACGTCAACCGCGTTCAGTTCTTTGAAAGCCTGCTCCAGACGAGTAATCATAGAAGTCTGGGCAGCGCGCAGCCATACGCGTGGATCGTAGTATTTCTTGTTCGGCTGGTCTTCGCCTTTCGGGTTGCCCAGCTGACCTTGCAGGTAAGCTTCGTTGGTTTTGTAGTATTGCAGGATACCGTCCCAGGTTGCCCACTGGGTGTCGGTATCGATGTTCATTTTCACTACGCCGTAGCTTACGGAATCTTTGATTTCCTGAGCAGAAGAACCGGAACCGCCGTGGAAGACGAAGTTCAGGCTGTTGTGCGGCAGGTTGTGTTTCTTAGACACATATTCCTGAGAATCACGCAGGATGGTCGGGGTCAGAACCACGTTACCTGGCTTGTACACGCCGTGCACGTTACCGAAGGATGCTGCGATGGTGAAGCGTGGGCTGATTTTGCTCAGCTCGGTGTAAGCGTAATCAACGTCTTCTGGCTGAGTGTACAGAGCAGAAGCGTCCATGTGGCTGTTGTCCACACCGTCTTCTTCACCGCCGGTGCAACCCAGTTCGATTTCCAGGGTCATGCCCATTTTGGACATACGCGCCAGGTACTTAGAGCAGATCTCGATGTTTTCTTCCAGAGACTCTTCGGACAGGTCGATCATGTGAGAAGAGAACAGTGGCTTACCGGTTGCTGCGAAGTGTTTTTCACCTGCGTCCAGCAGACCGTCGATCCATGGCAGCAGTTTTTTCGCGCAGTGGTCAGTGTGCAGGATAACCGGAACACCGTAGTGCTCAGCCATCTGGTGAACATGATGTGCGCCAGAGATAGCACCCAGGATGGCAGCGCCCTGAGGAACGTCAGTTTTCACGCCTTTACCTGCGATGAACGCAGCGCCGCCGTTAGAGAACTGAACGATAACCGGTGCTTTAACTTTTGCAGCGGTTTCCAGTACGGCATTGATGGAGTCGGTACCTACGCAGTTAACTGCTGGCAGAGCGAAGTTGTTTTCTTTAGCTACCTGGAACACTTTCTGTACGTCATCACCAGTGATAACGCCAGGTTTTACGAAATCAAAAATTTTAGACATGTTGCTTAGTCCTGTATCTTCGGCCGTTAGAAAAGGTGCGAGCTCTGATAAGCGCGCTGAAAATTGGGCAGGTTTCCCTGCCCCTGAATGGCTTACTTCTTAGCGCGCTCTTCGAGCATTGCTACTGCTGGCAGGACTTTGCCTTCCACGAATTCGAGGAATGCGCCGCCACCAGTGGAGATGTAGGAGATCTTGTCAGCGATACCGAACAGGTCGATAGCTGCCAGGGTGTCACCACCGCCTGCGATAGAGAACGCTTCGCTGTCTGCGATAGCGTTAGCCACAATTTCAGTCCCTTTGCGGAAGTTCGGGAATTCGAACACGCCGACAGGACCGTTCCACAGGATAGTTTTTGCGTTTTTCAGGATTTCAGCCAGTTTCTGTGCAGAAACGTCGCCCAGGTCCAGAATCTGCTCTTCATCTTTGATGTCATTAACAGATTTAAGGGTTGCGGTAGCAGTTTCGGAGAACTCGGTCGCCACGCGAACGTCAGTTGGAACCGGGATATCACAGGTGCTCAGCAGGCGTTTGGCTTCGTCAACCAGATCCGCTTCGTACAGGGATTTACCCACGTTGTGGCCTTGCGCAGCAACGAAGGTGTTCGCGATACCACCGCCAACGATCAGCTGGTCAGCAATTTTGGACAGAGAATCCAGAACGGTCAGTTTGGTAGAAACTTTAGAACCACCAACGATAGCGACCATAGGACGAGCAGGTTCTTTCAGTGCTTTACCCAGCGCTTCCAGTTCGTCAGCCAGCAGTGGACCTGCACAGGCGACGTCTGCGAATTTACCGATACCGTGGGTAGAAGCCTGCGCACGGTGAGCCGTACCGAATGCATCCATCACGAATACGTCGCACAGCGAAGCGTATTTTTTGGACAGGGTTTCGTCGTCTTTCTTTTCGCCTTTGTTGAAGCGAACGTTTTCCAGAACAACCAGCTCACCTTCGGCAACTTCCACGCCGTCCAGGTAATCTTTCACCAGGCGAACCGGGCTGGACAGTTTGTCTTTCAGGTAATTAACAACCGGCAGCAGAGAGAACTCTTCGTTGTACTCGCCTTCAGTTGGACGGCCCAAGTGGGAGGTGACCATCACTTTAGCGCCCTGCTTCAGAGCCAGTTCAATGGTTGGCAGAGATGCACGGATACGCGCGTCGCTGGTCACTTTGCCATCTTTAACCGGTACGTTCAGATCGGCACGGATGAAAACGCGTTTACCTGCCAGATCCAGATCGGTCATCTTAATTACAGACATGGTGAATCCTCTCGTTGATTCTTAAAGTTTTGCAAGCGCAAGGTGCGCTCTACCTGAAACCTTTTGCGGCCATGGCTAACGTGGTGTCGAGCATTCGGTTAGCAAAGCCCCATTCGTTATCACACCAGACCAGCGTCTTGATGAGGTGCGCACCACTGACTCGCGTCTGCGTGCCATCCACGATGGCGCTGTGCGGGTCGTGGTTAAAATCTACTGAGACCAACGGTAATTCCGTATAGTCAACTATACCATGAAATGCTCCCTGTGCCGCTTTTTGCAGCAACAGGTTGACTTCACAGGCTTTTACCGGTTTTTTCACCGTCACGCTAAGATCGATTGCGGTGACGTTTATCGTCGGGACGCGCACGGCAATCGCTTCGAAACGGTCGTTAAACTGCGGGAAAATACGCGTGATCCCGGCAGCCAGTTTCGTATCCACCGGAATGATGGACTGGCTCGCCGCGCGAGTGCGTCGTAAATCCGGATGGTAGGCGTCGATAACCTGCTGATCATGCATGGCGGAGTGAATCGTGGTCACGGTACCGGATTCAATGCCATACGCATCGTCTAACAGTTTAATGACCGGAATAATGCAGTTGGTGGTACAGGAGGCGTTGGAGACAATGCGGTGTTCAGCCTGCAGCTCGTGCTGGTTGACACCAAACACGACGGTGGCGTCGAGGTCGTGACTGCCGGGATGGGAGAACAGCACTTTTTTCGCGCCAGCATTCAGATGCGCTTCGCCATGTTCACGGTTACCGTACACGCCGGTACAGTCCAGCACCACATCCACACCCAGTTCGCGCCAGGGCAGCCCTTCAATACTGTTCTCATGCAGCACGCGGATGGCATCGTCACCGACGAACAGCTGTTCCCTTTCCTGGCGAACGTCCCAGGCAAAGCGACCGTGGCTGGTGTCATATTTCAACAAATGCGCCATGCCCGCAGCATCCGCCAGTTCATTGATTGCCACCACGGTGATTTCCGCACGACGCCCGGATTCATATAAAGCACGAACCACGTTGCGCCCGATGCGACCGAAGCCATTAATCGCTACGCGTACGGTCATAGATCTCCTGCAAAGCTATCCCTGAGTTTGAGGTGGCTGAAAGAGTAATCCAGCGACGCCCGAAGGGGAATCCTTGCTGTCACAAACTGCGATTGATTGGTCAATTGTCGAACATTTAATCGACTGAAACGCTTCAGCAAGAATAAGCGAATCGGGGAATAAAAGGAATCTCTGTCCAGATTAAGAGCGATTTAATCTGATCTCCATCACATTTTTCCAGAATAATCCCTTTTCTTCCCGCCACGTAAAACGCGGCGGGTTGAACGGTGCCCCCATGGAAAGCCGCGAAAGATCAGACGAGTCGGTATTCGCCATTTGCCGACATCATCAGTTCCACATTGGCAGAACGGCTGTGACGCAAAACACGCTCCACGTTTGGCCCGTCGGTGCGCGCATAAAACGCGTCGGCGTCGGCCTGAGAGAGTCCCCCGGCCAGCTTACGCCCTACCAGGCGCGTACGTAACGCTTCAGCGGGCGCGCGAATGAACAATGAAAAATCGCAGTATTCCATCAGCGTTCGCCATCGTTCGTCATCAAGCAGCAGCCAGTTACCCTCAACAATCACGACAGGGGCCGTTGCCACAATAGCCTCTTCGACAGGATCGTGCGTTTGTCGGTCATACTGCGGCCAGGTACTTTCGCCTTCTTTTATCTGCCGCAGATGTTGCGCAAGCCTGTCGACATCAAAGGTCTCGGGCGCGCCTTTGTACGCACGCAGGTTATGGGCCTCAAGCCACGCGTTGTAGTGATGAAAACCATCCATCGGCAACGTCTGGATCGGCGGCATCCCCTCCATCTGACGAGAGAGGAATTCCCAGAAGGCGGTCAACGTGGATTTGCCCGTCCCGGGCGGCGCGCTGAGAAAAACAATCGTACGTTTGCTGGCGCTGGCAGAATGCAGTTTCGCCAGTTGCCGCAGCAAAGGCTTATGAACATTTTCGATTTCGTCATCAGGGTAATGTGCTTCTACATGTAGCCCGTTAACCGTTAGCCCAATTTTCACGGCGTCAGTTCCTTTAAAATTGTCGTTACCGCCAGGGTGAGCGCCGTCTTGATCATTGCGGTAAAGCGCACCTCAGACCATGCGGCAAAGTCAGCAAATTTCATCGACTCCAGCGCGCTGAATAACGTCGCGTTACGGGTGATGCAATTAACGTTGCTGATAAAATCCCAGGTGATGTCATCGGCGAAGCCAGGGATCGTATCCTGCTCTTTCAGATACTGATAAAACTGCGAAAAATGCGTAATGTCGGCGTAGAGCCATTTTTCCATTTTCCCCAGCGCATAGATCAGTCGTAACGCCACATCAATGTCATCAAGCGGCCCACTCCGGGCGAGTAACGGCTTCACTGCATATTCCACGATCTCTTCATCGTTATCGACAAACAACGACGGCAGAAAACATTTAATGCCCTGGAGCAAAAAAGACTGTGCCGTCGTCATGAATGCGAGGAGGTTATTCTGAGCATCCAGTTGCTCAAGCACATCGTCTTCTGTCAGCGTCGTCATTTGTATCTCGATAAATCACCGTGAATGCAGAGAGTCTATTATATTACACGTTCGATCTGCGCCGCCGATCAGTAAAGTTTGCGTGCGCACACCCTTCGCAACCTGTTGAATACCTTTAACCAGTTCGCCGCCCGTCACGCCCGTCGCGCTGAACAGGATGTCATTGCCCTTTACCAGTTCGCTAAGGGTATAGATACGATTGACTTCCACTTTCATCTCCGCACAGCGGCGGTGCTCCTGCATGGCGACCCGACGGTTCTCAGGACTCTCCCCTTTCGCTTCACAGAAATCGATCAGTTCCGCCTGCATATCGCCGCCCAGCGCTTTCACCGCGCAGGCGGAGATCACCCCTTCCGGCGCGCCGCCTGTGGTGTACATCAGATCATAAGGATTATCCTGTAAGCAGGTCAGTACGCTGGCAGCGACATCGCCATCGGGCAACGCAAACACTTTCACGCCCAGCTGCGTCGCCTCGGCAATTGCATTTTGCAGGCGCGGTTTGTCCAGCGTCACCATCCGCAGATGCTCCAGCGGCTTGCCCAGCGCCCGGGCAACGTTGCGAAGGTTTTCTGCCAGCGGGAGATCGAGGCTGATTGCCCCGGCGGCCACTGCGTTAACCACCAGTTTTTTCATGTACATATCAGGGGCATGAAACAGGCTGCCCTCAGGCGCAAACGCCATCACTGCCAGAGCATTGCTTTGCCCCATCGCCACCATGCGGGTGCCCTCTATGGGGTCGACGGCAATATCTACCGCCGGGCCGACACCGCTTCCAACCTCCTCACCAATCCACAGCATTGGCGCATGGTCAATCTCACCTTCGCCGATGACGATACGCCCGCGAATCGCTATCGCGTTTAGCGCCTCGCGCATGGCGGTTACCGCCAGCCCGTCGATTCGGTTTTTATCGCCGCATCCGGTTTGCGGCCAGGCGGCCAGCGCCGCCTGTTCCGTAACGCGAAAGAGCGGCCATGCCAGAGACATCATGCTGCCGCCTCCCCAATATCCACCCCAAACTTCGCCAGCAAATGGCGCTCTGCTTTTTCATTCCAGATGCCGTGAGTCTCTTCCACAAGCCTTGCCAGCTCCCGGAAAAGCGGATCGGTTTTACCCTTTTCGGCAAAATCGGCAATGGCCGTTAACGGCATGGTGACACCGTTATAGATAAGCTTCTTGCCTCCAGGAATGTCCGGCAGGTTGAGTACCGTATGCGGCACCGCATCAAGGCCGCCGATGTGGGTCACCATAAACGACGGCTGAAGCTGGCCCGTCGCACTCAGCGCAATCGCCTCTTTCATGTCCTCCGTCGAGCCGCCGGAGGTGCCCACCACGTGGGTACTGTTGTAATGGACGTTGTAAAAATTAAACGGCACCTTGAAATTGCTGTCCGTTGGTCCGGCGAAGAAATTCAGGCACCCGTCCTCGGCGAGAAGATCGTCTGCCAGTTCAATGACCGCCGGAACCGCGGCATAGACAAACACGTCGTCAAAGCCGACATTGTCAGTTAATGCGCGTAACGTAGCGGCCGGGTTCTCCAGTTCAGAGGTATTGACATAGATAAGCTCAATACTCTTTTGTGCCGCCAGCTCAACCGGCAGGAGTTTTTTCGCCTGCGCGAGGCGGGCCTCATCAATATCTACCACCACAACGCGCGACGGCTGAATCCCGCCGTTAATCGCATAATCAATAGCGCCAATTCCCATCGGCCCGGCGCAGGCCAGAAGCGCAATATTACCTCCCGGTTTCACACCCATCCGGTGCTCATAGACATATTGCGTCGTATGATAATTGGCGTTATACGCGCCGATAATGCAGCACATGGGTTCCGCCAGCGAAGCCGCCGCAAAATAGGAGCCGTGATAAGGTAAAACGCAGCCCAGATTAATCGCGACCTCTGGAATAATCATATACGTCGCATTGCCGCCAAAATATTCATAGCTGTATCCAGCGGAATAACCGCTTGGCAATCCCATTGCCGGTTGTAAAACAAAGCGCTGACCTTTTTTATATTTCCCGGCAAGGTTTTTTCCGACCTCAACAATCACCCCGGCGCATTCATGTCCGGTAATGACCGGATGATTTTCCAGATCGTCCGGCACACGTTTATGTTCACTGCCTAATTTGGCTGCCTTCCAGGTGGATAAACAAACGCTGTCGGAAATTACGCTCACCAGCAGTTCATTGTCGCTTATTTCGGGCAGTTCAAATTCGCGGATACGAACATCCTGCTTGCCATAAATGGCAGCCACTTTCGTTTTCATAATGACTCCAGGAACCAGATAGATTAATTCGCCGTTAGATGCTTAAATAATTCGTCAAGATTCGGATCGCCGAGATAGTTTTTTATCAACACTAACGGTTTGTCACTGACCCGTTTAGCGCGCCCCTCCAGGCTGGCATGGGTAACAATAATGTCCGCGTCGTCAGGCACATTTTCGATGGCATAATGTTTTACTTCGATATTTTGTCCGGCTTTTTCCAGGCGCTTCCGGAATGTCGTCGCGCCCATAGCGCTGGAGCCCATTCCGGCATCGCAGACAAAAGCGATATGCTTAACATCCTGGTAAGAAAATTTGCCTTCCTGCTTCATGGCTTTTACGGCGTTGGCAGAATCATTGAAAGTATCTTCCGTTTCAGCTTCGCTATTTTTATCCATCTTCAGGATAAAAGAGGCGACCGCAAAGGTGACCAGCGTGCCTGCCGTTACGCCAGCAATCGTGGCGAGGAATGCGCCTTTAGGCGTTAACGCGAGGTAGGCGAAAATCGAACCCGGACTTGGGCCAGCCACCAGTCCACCGCCTAACAGGTTAAATACCCACGTCCCGCTCATGCCGCCAGCAATCATCGCAATCAGCGTCAGTGGTTTCATCAGTACGTAAGGGAAATAGAGCTCATGAATGCCGCCCAGGAAGTGAATGATCATCGCGCCGGGGGCTGACTTTTTCGCCATTCCTTTGCCGAAAAAAGCAAAAGCCAGCAGCAGGCCTAAACCCGGCCCGGGGTTGGAGGCCACCATAAAGAAGATGGATTTACCCGTCTCGGAAGCCTGCTGCATCCCCAGCGGATAATAAACCCCCTGATCGATAGCGTTATTTAAAAACAGGATTTTTGCCGGTTCGTTAATCAACGACAGCAGCGGCAAGTAGCCTGCATGTACCAGTGATTCAATACACTCTTTAATAAAGTTATTGGCAATCGACACCGCAGGACCGATGACTTCAAACCCCAGCAGGCAGAGGATCATGCCCGCAATACCCAGCGAGAAGTTGTTGATGACCATCTCAAAACCCGCTGGAATGCGTTTATCCAGCATTCGGTCGATATGCTTAATCACCAGGCCGCCGAGTGGCCCCATGATCATTGAGCCGAGGAACATAGGAATATCCGCGCCGATGATCACGCCGATAGTGCCGATCCCCCCCATCACCGCCCCACGTTTGCCGCCAACCAGGTGTCCACCGGTAGAGCCAATCATCACCGGCAGTAAATAGGTGATCATCGGTCCGACAATTTTGGCGAAATGCTCATTTGGCATCCATCCGGTTGGTATAAATAATGCGGTAATAAATCCCCAGGCAATAAAAGCGCCAATATTCGGGATGACCATTGCAGTCAAAAAGCCCCCAAAAGCCTGGACCTTTGCACGAGCAGACTTGTGTTCCATAATAATATCCTGTAAAGGAGAGAATAATTATGCGCGAGCGATAATATCCGCCAGTTGCTTTTCTGACTTAGCGGTTAACAACGCTGACAGCATATCTTCTTCACATAATAATTCGCTTAATGCCTGGATAGCGTCGATATGTGAATCCGCATCCGCCGCAGATAAACCAATGAGTAATTTTACGGGCTCATCGTCGTCGGCAAATTGCACTTCCTGTTTAAGAAGCGTTAATGACATACCTGTTTTTAAGGCACCGCACTCCGGACGGGCATGAGGCATCGCTACACCCGGAGCGAGAATGTAATAAGGACCATTAGTGAGCGTCGAGGTTTTAATTGCCTCAATATAATCAGCGTTAATACAATGATTTTGCAGCAAAGACGACATGGAAAAATCAATGGCTTCCTGCCAGTCCTTTGCTGCGGATTTTATTGATATTGAGGATTCAGGGAAATAATCAATTAACCGCATATATCATCCTTATTTTATTTTTAGGGTACAACGTATCGCTAAAAACAAAATACGCCTGCGGTAAAATGAAATCAAACGGAGAGAAAATAGCGAGCATGTCAGAGTGGATTTTAATAAAACGAATAAAAACAGATCGTTAAAAACAAGAAATTAAAAAGCAAGTCTATATATGTGATATCCATTGCAAATTAAACATATTATAACTTTTCGTATTTGTGATGGAAATCACCAAATATATGTTGTTAACACCAAAGAAAATACCACCAAAATAAAAACGGGCCGCCTGAGCGACCCGTTTGCCTCACGGAGAGATTTACAGCAGTTCTTTCGCTTTAGCGACAACGTTCTCAACGGTGAAGCCGAACTCTTCGAACAGCAGCTCTGCCGGAGCAGATTCACCGAAGGTGGTCATACCGACGATAGCGCCGTTCAGACCCACGTATTTGAACCAGTAATCAGCGATACCCGCTTCCACTGCCACGCGAGCGGAGACCGCTTTAGGCAGTACAGATTCGCGGTACGCGGCATCCTGCTTGTCGAACGCATCGGTAGACGGCATGGAAACCACGCGCGCTTTC
This sequence comes from Enterobacter sp. 301B, assembly GCF_003850715.1. Taxonomy (NCBI): domain Bacteria; kingdom Pseudomonadati; phylum Pseudomonadota; class Gammaproteobacteria; order Enterobacterales; family Enterobacteriaceae; genus Enterobacter; species Enterobacter sp. 301B. Next base: position 9,127 of record NZ_PQTC01000026.1, on the reverse strand, counting down.
ACGCCTTCAGCAGTCAGTTTTTCCCATGCGGCAACAGCCAGTTCAACTTCAGAACCGGTCGCGATAAAGATCAGCTCAGGCTGGCCCGCGCAATCTTTCAGCACGTAACCACCGCGGGCGATGTTTGCCAGCTGCTCTGGGGTACGTTCCTGCTGCGCCAGGTTCTGACGGGAGAGGATCAGCGCGGTCGGGCCGTCCTGACGCTCAACGCCGTATTTCCACGCCACCGCAGATTCAACCTGGTCACATGGACGCCATGTGCTCATGTTCGGGGTCACGCGCAGGGAAGCCACCTGCTCTACCGGCTGGTGAGTTGGACCATCTTCGCCCAGACCGATGGAGTCGTGGGTGTAGACCATCACCTGACGCTGTTTCATCAGCGCGGCCATACGCACGGCGTTACGTGCATACTCTACGAACATCAGGAAGGTAGAGGTGTACGGCAGGAAACCACCGTGCAGAGCGATACCGTTGGCAATCGCGGTCATACCGAATTCACGTACACCATAATGGATGTAGTTACCGGCAGTGTCTTCGTTGATTGGCTTAGAGCCAGACCACAGGGTCAGGTTAGATGGCGCCAGGTCAGCGGAGCCGCCGAGGAATTCTGGAAGCAGAGGACCAAACGCTTCGATCGCATTCTGAGACGCTTTACGGCTGGCGATTTTAGACGGGTTCGCCTGCAACTTCGCGATGAACTCGTTCGCTTTCGCGTCGAAGTCAGACGGCATGTCGCCTTTCATACGACGGGTGAATTCAGCCGCTTCCTGTGGGAAGGCTTTCGCGTAAGCCGCGAACTTCTCGTTCCAGGCCGCTTCTTTCGCCTGGCCCACTTCTTTCGCATCCCACTGCGCGTAGATTTCAGATGGGATTTCGAAGGCAGGGTGTTTCCAGCCAAGCGCTTCACGGGTCAGTGCGATTTCCGCGTCGCCCAGTGGTGCGCCGTGGGAGTCGTGAGTGCCCGCTTTGTTCGGAGAACCGAAGCCGATGATGGTTTTGCACATAAGCAGGGACGGTTTGTCGGTCACGGCGCGCGCTTCTTCTACGGCACGTTTAATCGAGTCAGCATCGTGGCCATCAACGCCGCGCACAACGTGCCAGCCGTAGGCTTCGAAACGTGCGGCGGTGTCGTCAGTGAACCAGCCTTCAACGTGACCGTCGATGGAGATGCCGTTGTCGTCGTAGAACGCAACCAGTTTACCCAGCTTCAGGGTGCCTGCCAGGGAGCACACTTCGTGAGAAATGCCTTCCATCATGCAGCCGTCGCCCAGGAACGCATAGGTGAAGTGGTCAACGATGTCGTGGCCAGGACGGTTGAACTGTGCCGCCAGGGTCTTCTCAGCAATCGCCATACCCACGGCATTCGCAATGCCCTGACCCAGCGGACCGGTAGTGGTTTCAACGCCAGCGGTGTAGCCCACTTCCGGGTGACCTGGAGTTTTGGAGTGCAGCTGACGGAAATTTTTCAGCTCTTCGATTGGCAGATCGTAGCCAGTGAGGTGCAGCAGGCTGTAGATCAGCATAGAGCCATGGCCGTTAGACAGCACGAAACGGTCGCGGTCTGCCCATGCCGGGTTCTGCGGGTTGTGGTTAAGGAAATCACGCCACAGGACTTCGGCGATGTCAGCCATGCCCATAGGGGCGCCCGGGTGGCCGGATTTGGCTTTCTGTACTGCGTCCATGCTCAGCGCACGAATAGCATTAGCAAGCTCTTTACGTGAGGACATTTTAACTCCAGATCGGACTGTTAAAGGCCATGCCCTTGACGACAGCGCGTTTTGGGCTACGCCGGAAAAAAGTGCCAACAATGTAACCCAAGCCGCAGGGCATGTACATGGACCATTCTTTTGCAGCTTAAGAAATCTCTGGATCATGCTCGCATGTTGCGCAATCTACTCGCCCGCCCCTGTAGATATTCCTTATACTTAGCCCGACACCGGCTTCGTTGACGGTGCATTTTTCGGAATTAATTCAGATTAACGAGTACGGAAGCAACATCATGAAAATGCGTGCAATTGGGCTGGCTGTGGGAACAACGCTCCTGCTAAGCGGCTGTCAGAATATGGATTCTAACGGCCTGATGACCTCAGGCGCAGAAGCTTTTCAGGCCTACTCATTGAGCGATGCGCAGGTGAAAGCGCTGAGCGACGAGGCCTGTAAGGATATGGATGGAAAAGCTACGCTTGCCCCGGCAAACAGCACCTACACGCAGCGTCTGAACAAGATTGCTTCCGCGCTGGGCGACAACATTAACGGTCAGCCGGTTAACTACAAGGTGTATATGGCGAAAGACGTCAACGCCTTCGCGATGGCTAACGGCTGTATCCGCGTTTACAGCGGCCTGATGGACATGATGACCGACAACGAAGTGGAAGCGGTGATCGGCCATGAAATGGGTCACGTTGCTCTCGGTCACGTGAAGAAAGGGATGCAGGTTGCGCTGGGCACCAATGCCGTGCGTGCTGCGGCGGCCTCTGCGGGCGGCATTGTCGGCAGCCTGTCCCAGTCGCAGCTGGGCGACGTGGGTGAGAAACTGGTTAACTCCCAGTTCTCCCAGCGTCAGGAGTCGGAAGCGGATGACTACTCTTACGATCTGTTGCGCAAACGCGGCATCAATCCATCGGGTTTAGCCACCAGCTTCGAAAAACTGGCGAAACTGGAGGAAGGCCGTCAAAGCTCCATGTTTGACGATCACCCGGCCTCCGTTGAACGCGCGCAGCATATCCGTGACCGCATGGCGGCAGACGGAATTAAATAAAACTTCGGCCCGGTGCGCGCCGCGCTACCGGGCAACAAGGCTCAATCAGTACAGCGTTTTCTGTGGCGGCCCGGCAAACTTAAGGGCGCCAATCTGCCCCATCCGCACCTCAACCACCGACGGCCCCGGCATCGCCAGCGCTTCCGTCATCACCGCATCAAAATCCTCGGCCCGCTCAACGCTCCAGGCCTGTAGGCCAATCGCCTGCGCCAGCAGGGTAAAATCCGGTGTATGCAGCGCGTTATAATACTGACGCCCGCCAAAATATTTATCCTGAATACCGCGCATTACGCCGTAGCCCCCGTCGTTCATGATGAGCAGCGTCACGTTGGCTTTCTCCTGCGCCAGCGTCGCCAGCTCGCCTAAATTGAGGCTCAGGCCGCCGTCGCCCACCAGTCCCACCACCCTGCGCTGCGGGTTAGCAATCGCGGTGCCGATGGCCATCGGCAGTCCCATACCAATCGCCCCGGCGAGAGAGTGAATGTTCAGCAGCGGACCGTTAGCCCTGAACAGGCGGCTACCCCACAGGCTGCCGGACACGGTGATATCGCGCACCAGCAGGCCGTCTTTCGGCAAGGCTTTTTCTATGGCGTCGTTAAGCTTCGCATAGGCGCCGCACTGCTCGCGCAGCCCCTGCTCAGCTTGCCCGACCGCCTGCTGCACCTGCATATCCCACTGGGCGTTGCCCCACTCGCGGCTCTGCACTTTTTTAGCCAGCGCGCCAAGCAGCGCTGAACAATCTGCTATCAACGTGCTATCCATCAGGTAGTTACGGCTGGCCGCCGCCGGGTCGATATCAATCTGCACCCGCGGGGACGGCAGCTCAAGCGTCCAGGAGCGGGTTTCGTTGCTGCGCAGACGTGAACCGGCGACCAGCGTAAAATCACACTGCGCAATCAGCGCCTCCACCGACGGCGAGTTGTGGAACGCCCGCAGGCTGGCGCGGTGGTCGTCCGGCAGCACGCCGCGCGCGTGGGTGCTGGAAATCACGGTGATGCCCGCATCCGCCAGTTTTTTCACCGCCTCAGCGCTTCCCAGCGCCCCGCCGCCCAGCCACAGCAGCGGCTGTTTCGCCTGTTTGAGCTGCGCCCACAGCGCGTCAACCATCCCGGTATCCACGGCTGGAACCGATGCCGGTTTGACCGGGGCGGTAACCAGCGACAGCGGAATTTTGGCGCCCTGAATATCAATCGGGATTTCCACCGAGACCGGTCCGCACGGCGGGGTCTGCGCGTCCTGGATGGCTTTATGCAGAATGGCTATCGCCTGATTCGCATTGCTGATACGGTACGCCCGTTTTGAGCTGGCCTTCAGGAAGGTCAGCTGATCGCGGGTTTCATGGATAAACCCGGTGTCGGCGTCCAGCCAGGCTTTCTCTACCTGCCCGGTTAAATGCAGAAGCGGCGTGCAGGCATTCATCGCTTCCACCAGCGCGCCTACCGCGTTCCCGGCCCCCGCGCCGGTGCTGGTCAGCGCCACGCCGAGGCCGGAAAAGCGCCCGTGAGCATCGGCCATGGTGACGGAACCGGCTTCACCGCGCGCGGGTACAAAGCGGATATTGCCCCGCTGCCCAACCGCATCCGCTATCGGCAGGTTGTGAATGGAGATGACGCCGTAGATGGCCTCAACCTGATACTGCTCCAGCGTTCTGGCGATGGCGTCGCCGACGGTTATCATTTCGCTCATTGCTCACCCTTTCTCAGTCGCACCAGTGGTTGACGCTGTTACCCGTCGCCAGATAAATGCTCTTTTGTTGCATCCAGGCTTTCAGCCCCTGGATACCCTTCTCGCGGCCCAGACCGCTCTCTTTAAAGCCCCCGAACGGGGTCGAAATCGCAAAAACTTTGTAGGTGTTGATCCACACCGTGCCTGCCTCCAGCTGCTCGCTGAGACGCAGGGCGCGCCCGGTATCGCGCGTCCAGATCCCCGCCGCCAGGCCGTAAACCGAGTCGTTCGCCTCGCGAATAAGCGCCGCTTCATCGCCAAACGGCATCGCCACCAGCACCGGGCCGAAGATCTCTTCCTGACATGCGCGGGCGCTGTTGTGTAGCCCTTCGATAATGGTTGGCTGGAAGAAGCTGCCGTTTGCCAGAGCGGGATCGGCGGGGATCTCGCCGCCGCACAGCACGCGGCCCCCTTCCCGCTTCGCAAGTTCGACGTACTCGATCACGCTCTGGCGATGTTTCTCGCCGATCAGCGGTCCTACATGCACGCCGTCGGTAAACGGATGCCCGACGCGCAGCCCGCGAGTTAATTCCAGCAGCCTCGCCATCAGCGGGGCGTAAATACTCTCGTGGATAAACAGCCGCGATCCGGCGATGCACGCCTGCCCCGCCGAGCTGAAAATGCCGTAGCAGATCCCGCGCGCCGCCTGTTCGATATCGGCATCCTCCAGCACGATGGTCGGCGATTTGCCGCCCAGCTCCAGCGAGGCCGGGATCAGTTTTTCCGCCGCCACGTGCGCCAGATGACGGCCCGTAGTGGTTCCGCCGGTAAAGGAAATTTTGCGCACGCGAGGATGACGCGCCAGCGCATCACCAATCACCGAGCCTTTGCCCGGCAGCACGCTCAGCAGCCCGGCGGGCAGCCCGGCCTGTTCAAAAATCCGCGCCAGCTCCAGCGCCATCAGCGGCGTGGCTTCGGCGGGCTTGAGGATCACCGCGTTCCCGGCGGCAATCGCCGGTGCGACCTTCTGCATTTCGCTGGCAATCGGCGAGTTCCACGGCGTGATGGCCGCTACCACGCCAAGGGGCTCGTAGCGGCTCAGCGTCAGCAGATCCGGCTGGCGCGGTGTCGGAAGTTCACCCTCCAGCAGCCCGCAGGCGGCGGCAAAGTAGCGCGCCGTTCCCGCCGCGCTCATCACCAGCCCGCACGCTTCCGCCAGCGGCTTGCCGTTATCCCGGCTCTGCATCTGCGCCAGTTCATCCACACGGGATTCAATAAGATCCGCCACCTTGTGCAGGATCTTCGCCCGCACGTGCGGCAGGCTGTTACGCCAGGCGGGATCGCGCCAGGCGCGCTCTCCGGCGTCTACCGCCTCCTCCAGGTCATCCAGACTGGCGGCGTTCAGCGTCGCGTTGATCGACCCGTCTGCCGGGAAGTGGCTCTGCATCGGGTTACCTCCGCCGTGTCGCCACTGTCCGCCGATAAAAATCTTCAGATCGTCCATCGTCACTCCTCAGCTCAGGGCCAGCTCGCGGCAGGCGCGCACCGCGCTCAGTGCCGCCAGGGTGGAGGTTTTAGGGTTAGACGCCAGCGGCAGCCCGCTAAGCTCCAGATGGAATTCGCCAAACAGCCCTTCGACGTGCAGCGTGTGGGTGTTACGTTTCGTTGCCGGGTCAACCATCAGCTGCACGCGGGTGTCATCCATCCCGACGCCGCCGAGCGCCACGGTCGCCGCTACGTTGGCGTTCGCCGGGAACAGCCGCGCCGCCTCGCGGGCGCTGCCTTCAAAAAAGACCTTTGCCTCTGACACCGCATTCAGATCGATAAGCTGCTCGGCATAGCTGCCGCGCCAGCTGGCCGGGCTTTTGCGCGACTGATAGGTGACGCGCTCAAGCCCACCCTCTTTCGCTGCCGCCAGCCCGTCGATACCGGCCACTGCACCGGAAAGCAGAGTCAGTTTTCCGCCCGCGGCGAGCAGACGCTGCTCCAGCGCGCTGTCCGCCAGCGCGCCGGTGGAAATGACGGCCAGATGCCAGCCGCGACGCAGGATCTCTTCCCCGTACTGGGCCACCGCCTGCTGGCTGGCGCATTCCAGCACCAGATCCGGCGTTTGCGCGCACGCCATTGGCGACGTCAGCGCCTCGACCGCATCGCCAAACTGGTCGTGAATGGCGGCATGGTGAGACGCGCGCGCCACGATCCAGCCGATAGCCACACCGGCGGGCAGGCGCTCAATCACCGCCTGCGCCATGGCACCAAAACCAATCAACATTACCTTTTTCATGATGCGTCCTTACAGATGGCGACAGAAGCCGCCGGAAACGTCCAGCGCGGCGCCGGTGGTAAACGAGGCCAGCGGCGAGGCGAGGAACAGCAGCGCCTGCGCGGGCTCCTGCGGCCTGCCGAGGCGCGCCATTGGAATGCCGCGCTTGCGCGCGATATCCGCCGTCCACTCCGGCCAGCTCTGGCTTTTGTCCGCCCGATTTTCAAAGCGGCGCAGCCACTGCCCGGACTCCACCATGCCGAGCAAAATGGAATTGACGCGAATGCCTTTACCCACCAGCTCTTTCGAGAGCGTCAGCGTCATGTTCAGCAGCGCGGCACGAGCGGCAGAGGTGGCGATCATGTGCTCCTCCGGCTGTAGCGCCAGCAGGGAGTTGACGCAGGTAATAGAGGCAATGTCTGACTGCTCCAGCAGCGGCTGAAACCCCTGCACCGGATTGATGACGCCAAACAGCTTCAGCTCTGCCTCGTGCAGCCACGCCTCGCGCGGGGTGTCATGGAAGTGCGCCACGTAGCCCTGCCCGGCGTTGTTGATCAGCAGGTCCGCCGCGCCAAAGCGCGCCTGCACCGCATCCGCAAAGGCCTGAACCTCGTCGGCGTTCAGCACGTCGCAGCGGTAAGAAAAAATCTCCCCGTGGGGGAATTCGTTTTGCAGCGTCGCATGGGCGCTGGCGAGCCGATCCGGGTCACGGCCGCAGAAGGCGACTTTCGCCCCTTCACCCAGCAGCAGGCGCAGCGTTTCAAAGCCAATGCCAGAAGAACCGCCGGTGACTACCGCTACGCGCCCGTCAATTTGTGCATTCATCGCGCACCTCTTCGTTAATGCGTAAAAGCTGTTGGTTGAAAAACACTTCGTTATCGAGATAGCTGGCGTGCCCGGCCTGCGGAATGGCGGTAAACGGCATGCCGTAGCGCAGCGCCAGCCCCTGCACCAGTTCGGGCTGCGTTATCGCGTCCTGCTCGCCGCACCAGACTTCAAACGTGCCGGAGTATCGTTTAAGCCAGCCGTGAATGTCGTCATTCGCCAGCATCCACGCGGCGGCAAGGTAGCCTTCCGGGCGCAGCGTGCGCATGCCCGCCGCGACGGTGGCGATATCTTCCGCGCGCGCGCCGGGGCGCAGCAGCTTCGCGGCACGGGTCTGGGCGAGGATTTCGCCGCCCAACGCCATCTGCTGCTCGCGGTTGCGCCAGACCTGCTCCCGCTGCTCCGGCGCGGCATTGCCGTAGCCCTGCGCAGCGTCGGCCAGTACAAGATGAATGACGCGATCCGGGAACTTCGCCGCAAAGGCACTTGCGACCAGTGCCCCCAGGGAATGGCCCACCAGCACCGCCTGCCAGACACCGGCGCGATCCAGCATCGCCGCCAGCACGTCGGCGTAATCCCCCGCGTTTGCCCGCGCGACGGCCAGCATCGGGCTTTCGCCATAACCGGGCATGTCCCACGCCAGCACGCGAAAACCGTTCAGCGCCATCTGCTTGTGCCAGGACGCAGCGCCAGAGCTGATCCCGTGTAGCAGCATCAGCGGAATGCCGCTTCCCTGTTCACGAAAACCCGTCATGGCGCCCCCTTAGTTCCGCTTCACTTTCGAGAGCGGATGGTCGGACGGATAGGTCGGGATTTCCGGCTTGTTGGTCCCCAGCATGACGCACATCAGCGCCTCTTCTTCCCCGTGGTTAAACAGGCCGCGATAGATGCCCGGCGGGACGGAGATCAGGTCACGCTCGCACAGCACGGTTTCGGTGTAGTTGTCGCCGTCCTGGATCATCAGCGTGATCTGCCCCTTGAGCATGAAGAACACCTCTTCCACGTCGTCGTGCAGGTGCAGCGGCCCTTCGCACTTCGACGGCAGTACCATGGTCGAGAAGGTAAAATGGTCCGCCTGCACGGTGTTGGTGTCGTTCGCTACACCGGTTGCGCCGGTGCCGATGTAGCGCATCTGCGCCCGGCGGTATTTTGGGTCAAAATCGGCCTGGAACTTCAGCGCGTTCCAGTCGTATTTACGGCCTTCGAAGCGCGCGATGCGCGACTCGACCCACTCCTCCATCGTCAGATGGTCAGGTTTGATGCCCGTTTTGTGGGTTACGGTTGAATCAGTCATGACACTCTCCTCAGTAACGTCTCAGCAGCGGCAGTAACAGGACGCAGCCCACCGCCGCCATCACCGCCAGAAAAATCAGCCCGGAATCCATGCTGTGGGTGAAGGCGATAAGCGCGCCCATCACCGCCGGCGACAGCGCGCCTGCAAAGTTTCCCAGCCCGTTGAAAATGCCGCCCGCCGTGGCGCTCACCCGGGGATGGGTGGCCTTCGCCAGCAGGGCGAAAATGTTGGGCGCGCCGGTGCCCCACATAAAGGTGCTGAAGCTCATCGCCGCGATGACGGCGAGCGGGGTATCGAGGTGCATCACCGCCGCCAGCCCCAC